>JAKLQR010000188.1 GCA_022013235.1 Thermodesulfovibrionales bacterium
CTATAATTATGGTAGAGTATGAAGAGACATTCAGTGCGATTTTGAAAAATGGAAAAGAATATCCTCATTTACGCACAAGACATAACTATCCTGAATTTCCTCAGGTCCTTTTTTGAAAGCCATAAGAAGTATTCCCCGGTTATCCTTAAACGAGAGATCACGCATCTTAAGAGCGCGTGTCTTAAGAAAAAACCTGCCGCCCTGCTTGTTGAGAGCCCTTTCGGACTCAAACATCTGGAGGCCTCGGAAATTCCATGCCCCGTAATTGCCCTGATATCGTCAGACTCTCTCACCAGCGGCATCCGTTCCGTTCTCAAAGCGGACGTAGATTCTTATCTCATAAGTCCGTTTTATCAGGAAGACCTTGACTATAAACTCAAGGTTGCCATGGCGAGGAGAAACTGGATTAAGCACCTTGACACAAAAAAGAAAGATCTCGAATCACTGCTGGAATTCACCTGCCTGATATCAGCCACCCTGGACCCTGGAGAAGCACTGCACCTCATCGTACAAAAGATTGCGAAAATTATCCGTGTTACGCACTGCTCCATAATCAGCATAGACACTGGGGATCAGAACTCCGCATATGTTGTTTCCTCATATAAAGATTCCGGAACCACCAACACACGGCTTGACCTTGGAAAACACCCTGAAATAAAACAGGCCATATTACTCAAAAAGCCGCTCTTAGTAAAAGATGTTTTCAAAGACCCCCTTATGAAAGATGTGGTGGATATCCTGAAACCACTGGGGATCCGTTCTATAGCGGTTTTCCCTGTGATCTTCCGTGATGAGATCATCGGCATCTTGCTGCTGAGGGCATCAAAGGCAGGCCGCACCTTTACAGCGCGGGAGATGAATCTCTGTTCTTCCATCGCAAATGCATCTGCAAACGCCCTTTACAATGCCTTTCTGCATGAGAAGGTTGAACGGGAAAAAATACAACTCGAACGGCTTGCAATCACAGATTATATGACGGGAATTTACAATATCAGATATTTTTATTCGAGACTTGAAGATGAATTCAGCAGGTCGGTGAGATACAACACACCGATGGTATGCATTATGTTCGATATCGACTATTTCAAAAGGATAAATGATACCTATGGCCACAGGATCGGAGATATTGTGCTAAGGGAATTCGCGCAGCTCATCCGCGGGAGGACAAGACGCTCTGATATCTTTGCCAGATACGGAGGCGAAGAATTCATCATGATCCTTCCGGAGATACAGAGAGAAGAAGCGATCATGAAAGCCGAAGAATTAAGAAAGGTCGTTGAAGGATACCGCTTTATGGGCCTTGAGGACAATGACAGAATCACCGTAAGCATGGGTATTGCGTGTATTCCCGACGAGCAGATAAAGACCCCTGACGACCTTATTTCCGTGACGGATCAGGCCCTCTTTGCGGCAAAGCATAAAGGTCGCAACCAAATCATTGTATTCCCTGATAACCTTTGAAGAGCAGGATGCGCATCCGTCTTCTTTCCGTACGAACTCCTCACCCGTATGAATCCAGTTTATTGTCAGCTCAACTTCAGTCTCGTCACGTAATAAAGCCACAGGAGATGTGATTTGAGAAAATAATAGATTTCACCGGGGAGGCTTTCGCTCCTTATGCTTCTGATTATGCCGGGCACATCTATGGAGAGGGGGCAATTCTTTCTGCACCGCCCGCAGGTGAGGCAGAATTCGAGCTTTTTATTCACTTCTTCCTCAGAAAGACTCTTGTATGCCAGACCTTTTCCCCCAAGATATTTTTCCTCGGCAAAAAAATTACCCACGGTATTGTACATGGGGCAGTGGAGGAGACAGTTCCCGCAGTCGATGCAATAGAGCAACTCCCTGAAGCCCTTTTCGATCATCTCGGTTCTCTTGTTATCGAGGAGGATCACTACTACCTCGGAAGGGGCATGCACTCCTTTGAAGAATTTTTTCTCGACATCTGCTGTTTTGCTAACCCCGCTGAGGACCTCGATAAAAGAAGGGATAAGAACGCCGGTTGCCTTGTAACAGATGACTTTGAGCATATTCAGTGCATCTTCTACTGAAGGATAGATTTTGTCGATTGCGGTCACAACGATATGCTTCTTCTTCCGCATGACTTCGAAGATATTCCCTTCATTATGGGCAAGCACAATCGAGCCCTCTTCCGCAGTCACGGCATTTGCACCGGTTATTCCTACCTGTGCTTTCTCCATATAACCCCGTATTTCGTCCCTGACAAAACTGACAATCTCTTCAGGCGTTTGCCGAATCTTTTTCTGATGATATGCAGTGAGTTTCTCCGCAATGGTCTTGGCTGAAATATGCGCCGCTGGTCCTGTCGGATGGGAAGGGCCGGTTTGGAGAACCTGCAGGATCCTGTCGCCTATATCAGTCTCTATGACCGTTATCCCCGGGACTCCAGCGCTGAAGCAAGCCCTATCTCCTTTGTGACATTCGACTTTGATTTCACGACCAGTTTCTCATCGCCTGTCTCCCGGAGTATTATTCCGGCGGCCTCGTCCTTGTTTTCAGCCATGAATAACCTGAAGCCGTTTTCCTGCAGCTTCTCCACCGCCCGTCCAAAAAGCTCGCTGTTGCCGACCGAGTTTTCCCTGACTGCTTTGAGTCTCTTTATTTTTTCATCAATGTCCGGCGGAGGGTGCAGTCTCTGCCGCTCCTTTACTGTTTTGAAGGCTTTCTTCATTGCTTTTACTTCATCGAAGTTCATAGCATATTGTTACTCCTGAAACGGAGAAATATCAATTCTTAACCCGAAACGTGCAAGAACCGAAAGGGATACGGCCTGATTTCCGGATCGAAATCACGGGCAACTTCGATGAGACCGGAGACGAAGTGGAGGTATCAGCCTTCGATATTGCACTATCATTGAAGTCGGATGAACGTTTGCTAAGAAACAGAGGGAGTTTATTTCGATCCGGAAATCAAGTCGTATCCCTGCACTTGCATAGTAAGGACAGCAATGGGTCTCTCTTCATTAGATGCTATGAGGTATAATTCTATAAAGCATATCCTTGTCTCAACAGGAAGGAATAATAATGGATATTCGCAGATTTCTTCTGAACACATTTCTCTTCAGTTCCTTCTCGGAAAAAGAGGTCGGCCTGTTGGAAGCATCAACTGCTCCGAAAAAAGTCCGGAAAGGGGAGCAGATATTTTCAGAAGGGATGGAAGCCACTGCATTCTTTCTTGTAGTCGACGGGAAGGTCAAGATTTATAAACTCTCCCCGGACGGCAAAGAGCATACTCTGCATATCCATGGCGCAGGAGACCTCGTTGCGGAAGCAGCCATCTTTGACGCCATGGTCTATCCGGCCTCATGTGCCGCGTTGGAGGATTCTACCCTGATCCGCATCTCCGGTGAAGGGTTCCTGAATCTCATCAGGGTACATCCGGAACTCTCGTTAAAGATGATGAGCGGCTATTCGAAGAGATTGAGACAGTTCGTTGCAAAGATAGAAGAACTTTCCCTGAAGGACATCAAAGCGAGGCTTGCCGGATACATTCTGGAGCATAGCGCGGTCGAAAAGGAGCAACCGTCTGTCATCTCGCATATTCGAAGAAAGAGCTTGCGTCTCTTCTCGGCACCATCCCGGAAACCCTCTCACGGGCGCTTGCGTTTCTGAAACAGAAGAAGCTTATTATCGAGAGAGAGAACATGATTCTTGTTCCGGACCCGGAAAAGTTAAAGGCATTTGCCTAGTGAAGCCGGTCGGTATGTTATGGTGGCATGTTATGAGCAATGCAGATGTTACGGCTTATTTTATTTGACTTATACCGAGATCTTTACAAATTTTACGCGCGAGATGATCGTCGATTTCGGTATGTCTGGGAACAGAAGATCTTCTATTTTGACTGGGGTTCCCCCACCATGAATGACGGCTACCTTCCCTGATAAATTCACACCCTTGCGAACGCAAATGTTTCAGGAAGTCATTGCGCTTCATACAGCAATTTTTTCTTCAATATAGCCTGATCCCACTGCAGCAATAGCGTCCTGACGGTTGAATTCAAGAGCTTCCTTCAGAGTAACCCTGAGGGTTTCGATAAGTTCTTTATGAGTATGTTCCTGGCAGTTTACCCCGGGTATTTCTTTTATCCAGCCAATCCACCAATCACCCGATTGTTTTACTACTGCAGTATATTCTGTGTTCATAAATTTACCTCCTTATGCAATATATTATAACGTAAGGGAAAATACTATAATATTACTTTTGTTGTAATATTTTTTCGCCCATAATGAAATCAGGAGCGGGCAAGTCCTGTGCAAAACCAAACATGTCTGATCCGTCTCCGCCGGATTTTTTGTAAGCTCTGCTTTTAGTAAATCTCTAATTGAATCTTAATGGCTTCACCAATTCTGTGCAAATCTTCTTCTGAAAGTGCGCCTGCACGTTTAAATAATCGCAACTTGCTTACAG
Source organism: Thermodesulfovibrionales bacterium (assembly GCA_022013235.1). Taxonomy (GTDB): domain Bacteria; phylum Nitrospirota; class Thermodesulfovibrionia; order Thermodesulfovibrionales; family SM23-35; genus JAKLQR01. The sequence continues at coordinate 4,428 of JAKLQR010000188.1, forward strand.
TAGCCAGTTGATCAGCCATTGCCTTGCTTTCTTTACCGTCAAGAATGACAAGTGCTTCGCTGGGATACAGGCGATCTGTCTTGGTGGTTAGAGGAACCACTTGAACTCGATTGAGGAACTTATTTGATGCGTCATTGCTGACGATCACAGCAGGACGTTTTTTTTTGATCTCTCCTCCTACTGAGGGATCAAAATTCACCCACCAGACCTCACCTCTTTTCATGCGCTATGTCCTGAAAAGTTGTCTCGGCCCAATCCAGAGCATCTTTTTCTCTCTTTTTGTCTTTTGACATTTGAGCGTACGCCAATTCCAGATTTGGACGAACTACATGCGGGCGGACCAGTTCCTCAATAAACTTACTGATTTTGCGAGGTCCGATCGTCTTATATAGACCTTCATAAACTTCCTCGTCTATAGTTATGGTCAACTTTTTTTGCATCGAAGTCCTCCCTTTGTTATACGTGTAGCATACGTATTAAAACTAAGTCATGTCAACATATAGATATTGGAGTCATATCTTAGGGCCAACGACAAAATCACCTGCTTTTATGGAGCGTAGCGGAATAAAAGTCAGGTGCATTTTATTGTTAGCCCTTTTTCAAAATCACGGTCTTACTGAAAAGTACCCTCGGTCTTTCAACAGGTGTAAAACCAGCGTCTTTGGCTTTTTTGACCATTTCTTCAAATTTCGTCTTTGATACATGGAATGGTGGTTCCACGATGAAAAGTTGTCCATCCGATTTCAGTATCGATTTTATCTCGTTTAAGAATCCTTCCTGATCGGGGATTTCGTGAACCATGTAAAACGCCAGAACAAAATCGACATCCTCCAATACGCCTATTTTATTTACTGCACACCTATGCAGTGTGATACGTTCATCGAGTTCCGTTCCTTGAATCTTGTCTCTCAGTTTTTGAAGCATCCCTTCCTGCAAATCGGACGCAATGACCCGGCCCGATTTGCCAACCAATCGAGCCAAGTCGATGGAAAAAAAGCCCGGGCCACAACCCAGATCCAGGACGGTCATTCCTTCTTTTATGTAGGGTTTCAATATTTTCTGAGGGTCCTGTAGCCATCTTCGCAGTCTATTATCGAGACTGCCTGCCAGTTCAACCGGGCATACCCGATTTCTTTCATTGCTCACGTTATCATTCTCTTTTCAAGGGCTAACGACAAGTTGGGCGGTGTTAGTTTTTCAGTCTTTCATCTGCTTTTTTGCCGACTTGATAAAGCGTCCGAATGCTCTGTCCTTCTTCCGTTTATCCACATACGACATCTCGTGGTACTCAGATTCCTGCTTAAGCTTCATATAGCTGGAATAGCGTTCTTCACTCAACTCACCATTTGTAACTGCAGTAAGAACTGCGCAGTCTGATTCCTGGGTATGGCTGCAATCGGCATAGCGACAAGCCATGGAAAGTTCAATAATATCTTCAAAGCCCTGATTAACCCCATCGCTGACACCAAGAAGACCTAGCTCTCGCATTCCGGGCGTATCAATCAACATCGAGCCTTGATTAAGGAAGATAAGCTGCCGACGCGCCGTTGTGTGTGTGCCTTCTCCCGTTCCACTGACGGCATTTATGCTGAAAGTGTTCTGCCCGATTAAGCGATTGATGAGGGTTGTCTTACCAACTCCCGATGATCCAAGCAGGCAGTATGTTTTTCCCGGGATTAATACCTGTTGGAATTCGTCAAATCCGGAGCCAGTTATGTTGCTGAGGGCAAAGACTCCGGATATGACGCCAGTCTGTTTGATAGCCGCAAGTTTTTGTTCCAGTTCACTATGAGAGATCAAATCCGTCTTGGTAAGAATAACAATCGGCTTAACGTGGCCGTCAGCTGCCATTACCAAATACCGATCCAATCTAGGTAGATTAAAGTCAAAGTGACATGACTGGACAATGAAAGCGATATCAATGTTGGCTGCAATCAGCTGGTAGTCCACTTCTACACCAGCACGCTTTCTGCGTAAAAACGTCCTTCGTGGAAAGACCCCATGGATGATTGCTGAGGTGTCATCATTGTGATACTGCACGGTGACCCAATCGCCGACACATGGCAGCTCAACCGATGACTCAACATGGAAATAGAACTTCCCCGCAAGTTCAGCGGGAATCTCCCTGAGTTCATTTTTGATAAGATACGAACCACGATCAACCGCTGATACACGCGCTATATCGTGACCATCTTGACGCAAGGCATTAAAATGTGTTTCAAACCATTGATCAAAACCTAGATCTTTCAATTTCATCATATTTTGTCACCGAACGCTCCGGCTCACGGGTGAGGGCCGCTTTTTGGCCCAAATCCCTGTGAAGCCGGTTGTTGGCCACTCAAGATTCTTTTGGATTAAAAGCCTTATTCTCCTGATCAATGAATTTTAGTATTTGCTCTTGAACAGCAGCCATCTGTGTATGCCACTTGTCCCCCTCTGGCACCCATGGACTGACATTCATAATAGATATTCCAGTCCAAACGAATATTGAATAAGCGGAAGTCCTAAATAAATCCTTTTTGAATGTTGCTCCAAAGTGAATTGAGGTTTCATCGGGAACTGCATCGGTAGAGATTTGTGATAGCAAGTTAAGTGGATCAGTGTGAGCGAAACTACAAAGGGTTTTATACCAACCTTTCATTTTGCCTTTTAAGGGGGTATAGTCTTTATCTATTTCTTTAAGCATTGCAGCATGTCCAGGCGGCTTCTTTTTCTTGCTTGCACAAAGCCAAAGAACTGCTTTGTCAGGATTCTTTTCAATATATTTCAATGCAATCCAATTTTCATACACTATTCGAAGCAAATTCATAGATTGGACATAGTACCCTCTTAATGCCGTATCTGCTGAACATTTAAGAGTCCCAAAGCTATGTGATAATAAACTCATTTTGGCAAGAGTGTCATCTGCTGTATCAGATGATCCCGCAGAAGCAGAAAATCCATCGGCAAACACGCCGATAGAATTTTTTAGCAACATCACGGCATCTGGATCTTGACCGATAGTGGTCTTTTCAACGAGTCTGGCTTCATTTTCGAAATCATCCCAAGTATTCATAGAATCTCCATCTGGCCAACGTGAAAGCTCACTTGCGCCAAATAGCCGGCCATGCTTTTCGGCAGGCTCTTTGGCATCAAGTGAAGCGTTTGTTAGCCGCCCTTTTTACTATCCAAGGTATTGGAATAGTTCTTTGATTCACTAGTGTACTGTTTCTAACAGTTCTTTACATTTGAAATTTTTCTCATAATGCTTTCAACTGAAGCAGTCCAAACGTAAACTTTTGGGTTTTGATTATGAGATTCGATATATTGTTTTATAGCCATAATAAGCTCTTTTATA
>JAKLQR010000189.1 GCA_022013235.1 Thermodesulfovibrionales bacterium
GATAATGCACGTGCAGGCGTTGGTGCGCAGGGGGTGGGAGTAGCACAGGGAGCATTCGAGGAGGCATTCAGTTTTGCCCGGAAGCGCGTCCAGTTCGGACATCCGATCGTGAGTTTCCAGGCGGTGCAGCATATGCTTGCAGATATGGCCACGGAGATTGAAGCAGCGCGGGCGCTTGTGTATTCAGTTGCGCGGTTTGCAGATACGGGCGTAAAGGATTTCACAAAGGATTCTGCGATGGCGAAAGTATTTGCCACGGATATGGCGATGCGGGTAACGACGAATGCGGTACAGGTGATGGGGGGATCCGGGTACATGAGGGAATATCCGGTAGAAAAGATGATGCGCGATGCCAAGATACTCCAGATTTATGAGGGAACAAACCAGATTCAGAGAAATGTCATCGGACAGGCGTTAATCAGAGAGGCAGCAAAGAAGTAATAGAGAGAACAGGCACAAAGAGGACAGCCCGGATGTTCGGGTCCGGACTGTCCTCTTTGTGTTACTATTCTTATGGAACCCTATTTCTGTTCGCCAGTAAGCAGTTCGGGATACATCTCTGCTCCGGCTTCTTTCATCGTTTTGTCAAGAAATTCCGGAATCTTTTCCCGTATATTTTCCTGGGTAAGTTTCTCGTTGATCTTCTCTTTCATACTCTCAAAAGCTTCTATAGATGGCTCCTTGTGATCATCAACCATGATGATATGATATCCGAATTGTGTTTCAACGACACTGCTCAGTTCCCCCGGTTTTAAGGCAAATACTGCATCTTCGAAAGGTTTCACCATCCTGCCTTTCGGGAAGAAGCCGAGGTCCCCCCCCTTTGATTTTGATCCGGGGTCTTCTGATAATTCATTCGCAAGCTTCTCGAATTTTTCCCCGCCTTTTATTCGCTTCAAAATATCTTCTGCTTTCTCCATGGCTTTTTTCTTGTCTTCCTGGGAGGACTCCGGGGCAACTCTGATCAGAATATGCCTTGCCTTCACCATCTCCGGTGTTTTGAATTCCTCCAGGTGGGAATCATAATACAGTTTTATTTCACTTTCAGAAATAGTGATTTTTTGGGTTACCTCTCTCTTCAGATACTCAGTCGCGAGAAAACTGTCAGAGAAAAAATCAAGTTGATGTTTTATCTCCGGTTTCTTGTCAAAACCTTCCTTTTTCGCAAGACCCGAAATGACCATGCTCTGAATCAGTTGAGTGAGTAATTTCGTTTTCAGTTCGGGGTTGCTCTCGATCATCTTCTGGCGTTCGGGGTCCAGGGAGCCGATAAGTTTGTTGAATTCACTGACGGTAATTTTCTTGTTCCCGATTTTTGCAACGATATCGTCGTCTTTTGCAAAAGCATTCCCATGGATAAGCACCACGAGAACGAAAAACACTAAAAATGCCTGCGAAATTCTGTACATATATCCTCCTATCGAAAATAAAAACACTTTATGCCACAATTTTTTATATAACCATAAAGGATGCAGGATGTCAAATCGATAAATATTCAAGTTTCAAAATTATAGACTTATGGCGTTATGCGTGATTCCTCAGCATGAGCTCGATGGGATGTGGATTGAGATAATACTGGGTCTTCAGGTAAGGCTCATCGAACTTCCTGACATAGTGCATGATAAGGATGACAGGTGCGATTAACGGTACGAACCCCTCATGATAATTCCCGATTATTTCAAGCAATTCTTTTTTTTCGTCAGAGGAAAGGTTTTTTTTGAAGTACCCTGCAATGTGCAGCAGGACGTTCGTATTCTTTTTTGGAGTTGCGAGAAGTTGTAATCCTTCCATCAAAAGAGTTATGTACTGCATATGGAATTCTTCAGTCCCCTCCTGCGTTATGCGTGCGACCATGCGGCCGAGTTCACGGAAATGTTTTTGGCTATGCGCCAGGATGAGCAACTTGTGCCTGGTGTGAAAGGCGATCAGGTCCCTGATGGCGCCCCCTTTTCTCAAAAACTCCTGCCATCTCTTATAGACAAAAACACTTTCTATGAAATTTTCCCGTAATTGAGGATCGTGCAATTTTCCGTCGTCAATTACCGGGATGAGAGGGAACCGTTTCATAAACGCATTGCCGAAAATTCCTTTTCCCTTGTTGCGTGGCATTCCGGCTTCCGTATATATTTTTACTCCGCCGATACCGGAACTTGGCGACCTGCTCTTGAAGATGAATCCACAGAGGTTGTATTTTTCGAGTTTCTTCATTTTTTTCTCTGCCCACCTGAGCATGCCATTGGTATGGTCAACCCCGGTCCTGATTGTGAGAAGGCGGGGAGCATCCGGATCACCAACAAGGCGCATCGCTTCCCGGGGGACAGGCAGGCCGTATTCAACTTCCGGACACACAGGCGCCCATTCAAAATATGTCCCGAGGGTATCAGTCAGATAACGATCATGTTGATGCCCTCCGTCATAGCGAACATTTTCTCCAAGCAGGCACGAACTGATGCCGATTTTTATCTTTTCCATTCTGATATATTGTATACGTGTATTCTCTTCTCATCAAGACACGGGAAAGTTTTATAATAGAAAGGGATGCATGCCGGATTGGTTATTCAGGAATCTATAGAAATTAATGCCCCGCTGGAAAAAGTGTGGGAGAACTTTATCGACCTCACCTGTTGGGATCAATGGAATACCGTAATGCAGAATGTGCTCACCAACGGACAGCAGTTGACCCGGGGGAAAAAAATCTTCTGCAGTTTCAGGCCTTTCTTTTTTCCGATCAGAGTAAATATTTCCGTGGAGGAAGTTGTCCCCTACGAACGGGTTGTCTGGTCTGCGAAAAAAAAAGGGCTTTCCGCACATCACGAATTTGATTTCAGAAGTAACGGGACTGCGGTGATTGTAGCAAGTTTGGAGACATTTACCGGAGTGCTTGCAAGAGGCGAAGGTATTCTCCTTCCGAAGAGGAAAATGAAGGCCCTTACAAGGGACTTTCTCTGTGACCTCAAGCGGGCTGCAGAGGCATAACACTCAGAGAATGTGAGCAGCGAATGCTCCATGAGAACCAGAATACCGGGCAGTCTTACGATCTTCTCTTTAATCGTGTATAATGGTAAAAAATGATCCTGCTCTGACTTTTGGGAATATCGATGGCAAAAATCAAGATTATTATTAAAGACATTGTGTTACTTGGAGAGTTGTCTCAGACCAGGACTGCGCAGGCGATTCTCGATGCCCTTCCGATAGAGGCAAAGCCTGAAGAATGGGGAGACGAATTCTATTTTGAAATTCCAGTACAGATGCAGCTTGATGAAACCGCAACCACCAGAGTGAAAATCGGCGACATAGGCTACTGGCCACCCGGAAATGCACTCGCGCTTTTTTTCGGTCCTACCCCGATCAGCAGAGGGATTGATCCGGTCCCTGCGAGCGATGTGAATCTTGTAGGAAAAATTCTCGGTGATGCAACCGTTCTCAATAAAGTCAAGGGTGCAGTGAAGGTGAAACTTGAGAAGGCCTGAAGACCTTATCCGGTCAACAGTGAAGCGGAATCCGGTATTAAAACAACATTTGTACATACGGAACGGATACTGCTTTTTCAACCGATGCGCTGATTGCAGGGTTGGAGCATAAAATCCTCAAGAATAGGGTTCACCGCAGTTTCCTCACCGTATTGATAATGTATCGGGATGATATTTCCTCATAGTCGAGGAGTTCCTGAGGCTTACCGCTCTTCGGCATTTTTCTCACGGCGAGAGAGTATACAGGAATTGCGCTCTGAGCAAGGGCGCTCATGACTGCTTCCCCCAACCCCCCCTCTGCAAAATGGTCTTCAACCGTGATGACCGCGTGAGTTTGTGAAGCAGCCTCCTGGAGGGCAGAAACATCGATCGGTTTTATGCTGTAGAGGTCGATTATCCGTATGAATATGCCTTCCCCTGCGAGCGCTTCATAGGCATGGAGCGCTTCATGAAGCGTTATTCCCGCTGCAACAACAGTTGCCATGTCCTTGTCGCTTCTTCGAAGAATCTTGCTGCCGCCAACAGGGAATTCTTCAGAAGGGGAATAGAGAACAGGTGTTGCCTGTCTTGTAGTACGTAAGTATACCAATCCATGATGCTTTAGTGCCTCTTCGACAAGCTTCTCCGTTGAAACGGCATCTGACGGATACAGGACGACACTGTTCAGGACTGTCCTGAACATGGCGATATCCTCAAGTCCCATCTGGGAAGGACCGTCCTCTCCGATGGCGACTCCGGCATGTGAACCGGCAAATTTGATATTCGGATCGGAATACTGGCTCATCCGGATCTGGTCAAAAGCCCGTGAGAGAAAAGCGCCGAAAGTCGATACGAAAGGGATCTTCCCTCGTTTGGAAAAACCCAGTGCAGCGCCGACCATGTTCTGCTCCGCGATGTACATTTCAAAAAACCGCTCTGGATACCGTTCCTTGAAGAATTCGGAATATGTGGAGTTGCTTACCTCTGCATCGAGGACCACGATATCAGGGAATTGCGGGTAAAGCCGGACAAGCGCCTTGCCGTATGCCTTGCGGGTAGGAAAGGATTCTCCTTTTTCATACTTCATTTCCTCTGCAGGGACAGGGAGGGGTGCATTTCCCTTGGGGTAAAGGTCTTCCGGGAGAGAAACGGCGGCGCGAAGCGAGATGTCCACGGTTCCGATTTCCTGAAGCGCTTTCCCGATATCGTCTTTTACAACCGGTTTCCCGTGCCATCCATTCCGGTCCTCCAGAAAAGAGACTCCTTTGCCTTTTACCGTCTGTGCAATGATCATCAAAGGAGATCCCTGTGAGCGGATAGCCCGACGGTATGCCGAACGTATTTCCTTGATCGAATGACCGTTAATAACGATTATCTTCCAGCCGAAAGAAGCAATACGTTTTTTATATGCTGAGAGATCGTGTCCGTACATCGTCTCTCCCCGTTGGCCCAGACGGTTCACATCGATAATCCCGATAAGGTTGTCCAGTTTGTAATGTGCTGCGAGCTGTATCGCTTCCCACTGTGAACCTTCCGACATTTCGCTGTCGCCGAGCAGTACAAACGTTTTGTAGGAAAGCTTGTCAATATATTTTGCATTCAGGGCCATACCGACTCCGATCGATAGTCCCTGTCCCAGGGAACCGGTTGCGGCTTCCGTATAACGAAAAGAAGCTGTTGGATGCCCTTCCAGGGGACTGCCGAATTTTCTCATGGTCATGAGTTCCTGTTCGGTGACCTTCCCCGCGACAGTCCAGAGTGCATAGAAAAGGGGTGAAGCATGTCCCTTTGAAAAGATAAGGCGGTCATTGTTCGGATGGTCCGGATTGTCAAGGTCAAACCTGAAAAAACCGCCGAAGAAGAGGACTGTCATCAGGTCTGTCGCTGAAAGAGAGGATGTGGGGTGGCCGGACCCCGCTTCTGTGGATGCAGTAAGAATATAGGAACGGATAAGTTTCGCAATGTTTTCCATCTTGTCCATTTTTTTGTCCTTCTCGATCAGGTACTCTACTATATTGAACCCCATTTTGCCGAGACCGATATGCCCGATTGTACGTTTATTCCGTTTTTTCTATCCATGAAGAGTCCTTCTGTTATAAATTATAATGTTTTCAAATGATGTTGCAAACTCAATGGCAATTCTTGAGTGAAATTATTTTGAATAATATATAAGCTTTTCGGGTTCACAGGAGAGTTCTTATGACCAGAGTATCGGGAAATATAGTTGACGTGCTCAATGCAGAAATATTCCCAGGCACACTCCTGATTGCTGAAGGGAGAATCAAAGATATTGCAAGGGATGATAAAAATTATCCGGACTACCTTATCCCCGGGTTTATTGATGCCCATGTGCATATCGAGAGTTCAATGCTTGTCCCGTCTGAATTTGCCAGGATTGCGGCAATTCACGGAACAGTTGCAACTGTTTCCGATCCCCACGAAATAGCGAATGTTTTCGGTCTGGAGGGGGTAGAGTATATGATCGAAAACGCCCGTTCTGTGCCGGTAAAATATTATTTCGGAGCACCGTCCTGTGTGCCTGCTACAGAATTTGAAACGAGCGGCGCGACGCTGGGAGTCAATAAGGTGGAAGAACTGCTCAGGACGATGGAGATATATTACCTCGCAGAGGTCATGAATTTCCCGGGTGTTATTCATGACAATCCGGAAGTGCATGAAAAGATCAGCCTTGCGCATAAATACGGGAAACCGATAGATGGACATGCACCCGGATTGCGGGGGAATGACCTGAAAAAATATATCAGCGCAGGGATTACAACAGACCACGAAACGTTCAGCAGGGAAGAGGCACTCGAAAAGATCAGGCTGGGAATGAAAATACTCATTCGGGAAGGTTCTGCCGCAAAAAACTTTGATGCACTTATCACACTTGTGGATGAATACCCTGAACAGTGCATGTTTTGCAGTGATGACAAGCATCCAGATGACCTTATCCAGGGACATATCAATGAGATGGTGAAAAGGGCAGCAAGGCTTGGTATCGATCATATGAAAGTGCTCAGAGCGGCATATGTCAATCCGGTCCTGCATTACGGCCTGGATGCGGGGTTGCTCCAGTCCGGCGACAGTGCGGATTTTCTTGTTGTCGATAACCTCAGAGACTTCACTGTCCTCAAAACCTTCATAAGGGGCGAGGTTGTTGCAGAGTCGGGCAGGGCGTTGATCCCCCGCTCGGAGGTGAGGTTGGTCAACAGATTTCATGCAGAGAGAAAACGGGTGCAGGATTTTGACCTCCCTGCGAAAGGTGAACATATCCGTGTAATTGAAGCAATCGACGGACAGCTCATAACCGGAGAACTGACCGAAGTTGCGACAGTAACGGATGGGAATACCATCTCCAGTGCGGAAAGGAATATCCATAAGATTGTTGTGGTCAACCGCTATCGTGACACAAAACCTGCAATAGGGTTTGTCCGTAATTTCGGGTTGATAGATGGCGCGCTTGCCTCCAGCATCGCTCATGACTCGCATAACATCATAGCGGTGGGTGTTTCGGAAGAGGACATATGCAGGGCGGTCAACCTCATGATAGAGCACAAAGGCGGTATATGTGCGGTATCACGGAACAGAGAAATGATATTGCCGCTGCCGGTTGCCGGGATTATGAGCAATGAAGAGTATACAGAAGTGGCAGAAAAATATTCTGCCCTGGACAAAATGGCAAAAGAAATGGGTTCGTTTCTTCATGCGCCGTTTATGACCCTGTCTTTCATGGCACTGCCGGTAATCCCGAAACTGAAACTTACAGATAAAGGGTTGTTCGATGCAGAGGAGTTCAAATTTGTCGATCTCTTTGTATGACCTGCTGAAAAATGAAAGGAGTAAAATGAATTGGAAATATTGATTATCGTGGCAGTAATAATTATTCTCTTTTTTGTATTCCCTAAGATAAAGAAGAGAATAAGAAGAAATCCCAAAAAACAGGATTAACGCAGAAGAACCGATCCCCCAACCCGTTGATTGTTTTCTGATATCTTCCAGGTAAAAGCTGTCTCAGTGGCAAAGAATATACTTAGAAAGAAATGCTATGCGATATTCTTGGCCTCTTTTTGCTTCTTCCTGTTACACCCATTTAGAGGACACCTGTCAAGCAAAAAAGAGCTCCCAGTAAGAAGTTTTTTGACTTCTTCATTTCTATGAGCTGCCGACTCTCTTTGCCATTGCCGTTTTTTCATTGAGATTCGGCTCCAGTCTTCACTGTGCCATACACCCATCGGGATCGAGGCCACACCCAGAGATCATTCCCTAAAGAGGGCCCTTCCGCTTTATATCGCGGACCAGAAAACCTTCGGCTCCGTGCCGGGTCCACTCAGGCTCGTTCCGAAGCCTTCGCTTAAATGTCCTCTTGCCATTCTCATCCACAATCCCCAAATACGAGTTGTTTGAATGGAGATCAAAAGCTGCGTATAATCTCATAAGGCACCTCCCTAAAGGTTAAGATTAGCGTCTTCCCTTGAGCATACCGTAAACCGTTATGCTCGGGAGATGTCCTCTATATGATTATCA
>JAKLQR010000190.1 GCA_022013235.1 Thermodesulfovibrionales bacterium
GCTCTTCAATAAGATAGAAGTTATCGAGCAACCATTCCCCTGCCGGTGTAATACGGCGGGTTGCCTTAATAGCCTCCGTCAGCAGGTCGCGGACTCCAAGCAGCACGCTTTCATTCTCAGCCAGCCGCGTCAGAAGCCGGTCCCGTGCATGTCCCAGCCCCAACTTGTGCAAGCTTGCCAAGGTTTTACCATGCTGTTCCATCTGATCGCTGCTGAACAGTTCTGATCGCAGCGGTGGCTCTTTGTCAGCGCATTTTTGTATCTGGCTTTTTCCGCGGAGCCACGTCCGAAAATGGAAAAGGTTTCCAAAAATGCTATTGCTTATCTTCAATTATGAGGTCTCCTTTTGAGAAACGAAGTCTCAGCAAATAGGATTGCAATCAGGGTAGTGGCTTTGGCTATCCCCTTTCGGTAGTCAGTGTTCATGTTTCTTGGTGAAGCGTCTATGATGGTATCATAAGCTTTGATACCATTGTGCTGTTCAGCGATCGAGAACAGGTTGGTGAGCCCGGCTCTTGTGTATCGTCAAACCGGAGGAGTAAATTTAATAATGTCGATCTGTACTATAAAGTATTATAGCAGACCGCTATCTTAAAGAATCTTGCACCTATAGGACTAATGCCTCTCTACGAAGAACAAACTGAAATAGAAACAGCATTTTTGTCTGAAGCTCTCTTATCAGGAATTAAACTGCACAAGAAATTGTATTCTTCTCGCGTTTGATTTCTGATTCCTGTTACGGGTTTTTTGGTTGTTGCTTATCCTGCTTCTTTTTTGCTTCTTGATCATGTTTTTTTATTTTCTGTTTCTGTACCTTGTTCTTATCCTTCTTGCCGCCTTTGTCTCCCATTGCATGTATCCTTTCTTGTTGTGTAGTCAACTTCTAGGCATGAGGCACTCTCTTGTGTTGCCAGTTCTGGTTTGCATATCTTGTTTACACTGAAGGCCAACCAGTGATTATATAGCTTCTGCATATCTCCAAAAATCTTATCATACTTGCTTGTTTTTTACAGTTTCTTTTTTTACACGGATGAGATATGAAACACAAAGGATCCATGATGAAAAATGCAAAGTTTCTTAATGGCATCAAAAAAGAGATTTTTCCTAAAAATGTTTTATTCAGAGAATAGGCATGTGGGGAAAATAGCACAGGGAATTGAGGCTGGTTTAGATAAAACAGATCAGAAGAACGTTACAATGCGATCAAAGGACTTTCTTAAACGATCTGATACGGTAAGGAGCTTTCCCTTTAAGAGGTTGGCTCCCAATCCGGGATTTGTGGCGATCAGTTTATCAAGGCTTTCCTGAGTAATAATCGCGAGGGAGACATCTTCAAGTGCTACCGCTGTAACTTTCCTGAGACTGTCATCAAGGATGCATAATGCCCCCTTGCTATATTTGCCCATAATCACATTCATGCCCCCGAACTCCGCCTCTTTCTTTATTTCCACCTTTCCTGAAGCAATAACAGCTATATAATCGAAAGGGTCCTCTTTTTTCCAGAGAGACTCGCCTGCGGGGATATTCTTGCTTTCAAAAAAAGCGGACAAATTCCCGATATCTTCATCACTCAGAAAACTGAATAAGTTCTTTTTACCTTTCATGGAAGTATAGAGGTCTTTCAATACGCCATTCATATTAAACCCACTCTCCATCTTTCCATTTCTTCCTGCGTTTTTCAAGCATGATAAAAGCAAGCCATAGTTTTTCCATACTATCAAAATTATCAAAGTATGATGCATTGTCGCCCATCAAAACATTACTGAATGCTATGGCTAAATCCCAGGGCGTTGCATATTTTTCGATTACCATCTCCTGCAGCTGGTCTTGTCTTGGCAGCCAGACAGCCTTTATTGTTTTTAAGTAAGCCACCTTCTTCTCAGGATCACTTACAATTGGCTGACATGGCGAAGTCAAGCCTAATGACATCGAGACAAAAAAGTCTCCAAACTCAGGCTTCCACTGCTTTTGTATCACTCTTGCACTTTCACACATTTTAATATAATCAGACGATTGATCCATAACACCTCCTGATTTCAAGTGGTTAATGTAACATTTTATCAGGGGCTGCTCTTCCTGTCATTCCTGTCACTGTCTTTTATGGAAAGAAAATAGAAGTCTGATATAGCAAATAATTGCTTCTATGAAGTATCTTCAATCTCATCATATAGACTAAAGTATATTCATAAACAGGACCTTTTAGAATTACTTAACTTTAGTTTATAATTAACAATTATGAACTCAGCAGTGTCTGGAGGAGTGTATCTCATGGTATATGTCCCTCCTTCGGCACCATGATTCTCTCACATACCACCTTACAAATCCAGGGAATTAGTTGAAAATACTCCTCATCTATCCTTATTTCCTCGATGACAGGCTTCAGGCCGAGGACGCCGGTGTGGTGCCTATCGGCGTGTACTATGTCGGCGCACTGCTGAAGGAACACGGCTATGACGTCGAGGTACTGAACTGGCATGACATTAACAAAAATCCCGGTGAAATTGAGGCAACACTCAGAGAGAAAAAACCCGATATCATAGGCTTCTCTCTTGTACATGCAAACCGGTGGGGCGGGATCGACATCGCAAGAATAGCAAGGAATCTTCTGCCTGAGGTCAGCATTGTATTCGGCGGAATTGGCGCCACATTCCTATGGGAACACCTGTTGAGGAATTTCGGGGAAATCGACTACATTGTATTGGGCGAAGGGGAATACAGTTTTCTCAATCTTGTCAGGTGTCTTGAAAAGGGCGAGGATAACGAAATCTCCGGAATCAAAGGAATCGCCTACCGTAAGGGGAAAACGCCTGTAAAGACTGCGGCGGCTGAATTTGTCAGAGACCTTGACCAGTTGCCGATGCCGTCAAAATTCTTTGCGTTCCCGCACGTCTCCTCCTCACGCGGCTGCCCCTCCAACTGCACCTTCTGCGGATCACCGCAGTTCTGGGGACGGAGGGTAAGATTTCACTCGCCTGAGTACTTCGTTGCGCAACTGGAACAGCTCTCCCGCAAGGGTATTTCTTTTTTTTATGTCTCGGACGATACGTTCACCATGAGAGAGGACCGCGTAATCGATATCTGCAAAGGGATAGTGGCAAAGGGCCTTAAAATTTCATGGTTCGCCATTTCACGGGTGAATTGTGTGAGTGAGGAAATGCTCTGCTGGATGAGAAAAGCAGGGTGCATCCAGATCAGTTATGGGGTTGAAAGCGGGTCGGAAAAAATCAGACAGACTCTCTGCAAGAATATCAAAACCGAAGATATCAAAAAGGCTTTCGCCCTGACTACCCGGTACGGCATACTGCCACGGGCTTATTTTATCTACGGGTCGCCGGGCGAAACGGAGGAGACCATACAGGAAACAGTGGACCTCATGCACGAGATCCGTCCGTTGAGTATGGTTTCATATATTCTCGATATCTTCCCCGGAACTGCGTTATATGAAGATTTTCAGCAGAGGACAAAGCTTGGGGACAACATCTGGTTAGAAAGGATCGAGGATATCATGTATTGCGAGACCGATCAGAAACTGCCGGAAGACAAGGTCCTGTCCTTCGGAGGGAAACTCCGGACAGAATATTACCGCGGACTTCCCGGGTTTGCAGATGCGATCTCGCTTGCTGACAGGGAGGATCTTCACGAAAGCCATGCTGATTTCCTTTCGAGGCTGGGGATGACGTTCAGCCACGGGGACTACGCTGCAGTGGACGCGATACCGGACAAAGAGGGGGTTGCGGAACGGTTGTTCAAAAGGGCGCTCTCGTATTTCCCTGACCATCGGGCATACCTTGGGCTTGGTATCCTCAAGCAGAAACAGGGAAAATACGAAGAATCGATAGCGCTGCTCTCTGAAGGGGAGAAACATTTCCCCGCAAGTGACCAACTGGCCCTCTGCCTCGGATTAAGCCATATGAATCTGGCACATTATACAAAAGCGCTGCAATGCTTCGACAGGTTCCCCGATTCTCCCCAGATAGCACCCTACAGGGCAGCCTGCTATCGTGCGTTAGGGTATCCTTAGGAGCAACATACCTCTTAAGAAGTGCATAAGTAAGACTACATCCCCCTCACCCTTGCCCTCTCCCTCCAGGGGAGAGGGGACTTGACGAACTCCCCTCCCTTGAGGGGAGGGGACAAAGGGGAGGGTGTGAGAATATGTATCCTTACTTATAGCCGTCTTAGTA
>JAKLQR010000191.1 GCA_022013235.1 Thermodesulfovibrionales bacterium
TCCCTTACCCGGGAAGCTGAAGATGTGTCGGGAATCCCGTATCTTATGGATCAGGACATGAAAGAAGTCGATAACATCTTAGGATAGGTTCTACGACCTGTAAGGAGGAAAGAATGCTTAATTTGATTTGCTATAAATACTGCGCTTCACCCTTCTGCATGGTGAGCTGCCCGGCAGGGGCAATCAGCATCTCTGAAAAGGACAACAATGTCTATGCAGATACCAACAAATGCAACAGATGCGGCATCTGCCGCGGAATGTGTTCCATCCTCAGTTTTGACAAGAACCTGAGGAGAAAAAGACCATGGATGCGTGAAGATTTCGGGAAGAAATAGAATTTATATTGCCTCCTATACTCCATCTGAGAATAGGAGGCAATCTCCCCTTTGCTAGGGAAGGGGTGCTGGGGTATGAAAAAATAAACCTCCCCAACCCCTCCTTGAAAAGGAGAGGGGCAAACTGTTCTTTTTAGAACATAAGGTTATTTAGTGTCTGTCCATAAACACAGAGTTTGTCATCCTCCGGCTTGACCGGGGGATCCAGAACGCATTGAAAATACTGGATTCCCGCCTTCGCGAGAATGACGAATTTTTATCGGAAGAGCACTTTATAAACAGACTCTATTTAAGGAGTAACGCCCATGGAAGCGGAGCTTTTAGAACAGATATTCGCATCCTATGAGGGGACAAGGAATGAACTTGTCCCGATCCTGCAGGAGGTACAGGAAAACCTCGGCTATCTGCCGGAAGAGGTGATGCAGGATATTGCCCGCTTCGTCGGTGTCCCTGAAAGCCATGTGTATTCAGTTGCGTCGTTTTATGCGCAGTTCAGAACAATGCCTCTGGGCAAAAAGCGGGTTGCAGTCTGCAGGGGAACTGCCTGTCATATCCGTGGGGCGCCGCAAATCCTTCATGAAATTGAAGAGACAATACATCTCAAGGAAGGCGAAACGTCAGAGGATCTCGAATATACCCTGGAAACGGTTGCCTGCATCGGCTGCTGTGCGCTCGCTCCCTGTATAAGAGTAAATAAAGACGTTGCCGGAGAGATGACGCCGGAAAAGGCAAAGAAACTTTTTTACGGGGATGGAAATGACAACGGAGGTGACCGTGCAGAATAAACGGCATATGGTCCTTGTGTGTCAGGGCACGGGCTGCGTCTCGGGAGGGTCTGAGTATATATTTTCTGCCCTGAAAGATGAACTGGAAAACTCGGGGTTTGCGGAAGACATCCTTGTCAAACGCACAGGCTGTCATGGTTTCTGCCAGCAGGGTCCTCTTCTTGTGATCGAGCCTGAGGGCATTTTCTACACAAAGGTAAAAACAGAAGATATGACGGAGATTGCCCGGTCTCTTCAGTCAGGAGGCAAACCGTTGAAGCGTCTCCTGTATCATGACCCTTTTACCGATAAACCGGTTCTCCACTACCACGATATCCCATTCTACGGGAAACAGGAACGGACTATATTGAGATATTGCGGCAGCATCGACCCTGAGGAGATAGATGATTACACAGAGGTCGGAGGGTATAAGGCATTGCAGAAAGCAATCAATGAAATGACTCCTGAAGAACTTATTTCAGCGATCAAGCGTTCAGGGCTCAGGGGGCTCGGTGGCGCAGGCTTCCCGACAGGAAGAAAATGGGAGTCCTGCCGCAATGCACCCGGTGAGAAAAAGTATGTGATCTGCAATGCTGACGAAGGTGATCCCGGGGCATTTCAGGACCGTTCAGTTATGGAGGGGAATCCCCACTCGGTTATCGAGGGTATGATCATTGCTGCATATGCGATAGGCGCGCAGAAAGGCTTCCTCTATGTGAGGGCGGAATATCCATTAGCTGTCAGTCGCCTGAAGGTTGCTATTGAACAGGCAAGGCAGGCAGGCTTTCTGGGAGATAAAATTCTCGAAAGCGATTTCAGTTTTGATCTGGAGATATTTCAGGGGGCAGGAGCCTTTGTCTGTGGCGAGTCAACTGCACTGGTACGCTCAATCGAAGGAAAGAGAGGTATGCCGAAGGTAATGCCCCGCCCCAGGACTACTGAGGAAGGGTTATGGAATAAGCCGACCCTCCTGAATAATGTAAAGACATTCGCAAATATTCCCTTGATCACCCTGAATGGGCCGGAATGGTTTGCAAAGAGAGGGACAGAGGGGAGCAAGGGCACCGCGGTGTTTTCTCTCACAGGGAAGGTGATGAACTGCGGACTTATTGAGGTCCCTATGGGGGCGACGCTGAGGCACATCATTTATGATATCGGTGGAGGGGTGGCTGGAGGGAAAGCATTCAAAGCAGTGCAGACCGGCGGGCCTTCAGGAGGTTGTCTCCCCGCGGATATGATTGATATGCCGGTGGATTTCGATTCCCTGACACAGGCCGGCTCGATCATGGGTTCAGGGGGTTTAGTAGTAATGGATGAGGAAACCTGCATGGTTGATGTTGCGCGGTACTTCCTTGACTTCAATCAGAGGGAATCCTGCGGCCAATGCATTCCGTGCAGGCTTGGAACACGGCAGATGTATGCTGTCCTGGATGATATTACAAAAGGCCGTGGAAGACCTGGTGATATTGATCTTCTCATGGAATTAAGCGGTTCGATAAAGCGCAGTTCGATCTGCGGTCTGGGGAAAAC
Source organism: Thermodesulfovibrionales bacterium (assembly GCA_022013235.1). Taxonomy (GTDB): domain Bacteria; phylum Nitrospirota; class Thermodesulfovibrionia; order Thermodesulfovibrionales; family SM23-35; genus JAKLQR01. The sequence goes on from JAKLQR010000191.1 coordinate 2,630, forward strand.
CGCTCCGAATCCTGTGCTTACGACCATCCGCTATTTCAGAGATGAATATGAAGCGCATATCACGGATAAAAGATGTCCTGCGGGGATATGCACCATGCAATAAATGTTCCCCTGGTGAATGAAAAAATGTCGGGCTTATGGCGGATGCAAAGCACTAAACTGAAAGGAGATAGCGATGGGAAGAGTTGCTCTTACAATTGATGGTCAAAAGATTCAAACATGGCAAGGCGCAACTATCCTTGAAACGGCGTTAGACAATAAAATCTATATTCCGCATCTCTGCTATCATCCTGATTTAAAGCCTGCCGGTTCCTGCCGCGTCTGCATGGTTAAACTGGGAAACGGGCAGTTGGCGGTTTCCTGCAGAACACCCGTGCAAGAGGGAATGGTTGTTGAAACGAAAAGTCCGGAAATAGACGGGGTAAGACGGCCGATTATTGAGATGATCATTGCGAACCACCATATGGACTGCAGGAATTGCCTTAAGAAAGGGCAGTGCGAATTGCAGAGAATTATGGCGTCTATGAAGATAGACAAGCAGAAAATCAGGCAGAATATGAGACTGCCGGTGACAGGGGTGCCTGTTGACGAAACAAACCCCTTTTTCATACGAGACCATAACAAGTGTATTCTCTGCGGGATTTGTGTAAGGACCTGTCAGGAGATTGCGAAGGTCCATGCCATAGATTTTGCGGGAAGAGGCAATACTGCGAAAATCGCCGCTTTCGGTGACAAGGCAATCGCCGGATCGAAATGCGTCTCATGCGGAGAGTGTGTGATCCGCTGCCCTGTCGGTGCGCTTGCGTTGAGAAATCCGAAAAAACCTTTGCAGCACGTGAAGTCTGTCTGTCCATACTGTGGAGTCGGATGCGGGATACATCTCGGCACCAGAGAGAATGAAATAGTTCAGGTGGAGGCTGACACTGCAAGCCCGGTAAATTCCGGGCGTCTTTGTGTAAAAGGACGTTTCGGAACGGGCTTTGTGCATTCCCCCGACAGGTTGCAGGAACCACTCATACAACAAGGTAGAGGTAAAGGTAAAGATATCACACATGAATCTCCACGTTTCAGAGAGACCTCTTGGGATGAAGCGCTGGAGTTTGTCGCTAAAAAATTGAAAAAATACAAAGGAGAGGAATTTGCCCTTATTGCATCAACACAATGCACCAATGAAGATAATTATATCGCACAGAAGTTCGCGCGGGTTGTCATGGGAAGCAATCACATCGACACCTCGGCAAGACTCTCCTACAGTCCTAATATCGCAGCATTCCGTCGCACCGGGAAATGTGTAGGGTTTGATTCTCCCGAACTGAGCGCCGGCTTTCCAGACCTGGCAAAACAGCGGACGGATCAGATCGAACAGGCTGCCGGTATTCTTATTGCAGGCGCGGATATTACCCGGTCCCATCCTGTCCTTGGGCTGAGGATAAAGGAAGCCATAGAGAATTCTGCGAAGCTGCTTGTCATAAGCCCGAATGAAACAGAGCTCTGCAGTTATGCCGAAAAATGGCTCAAGCCCTATCCGGGCACGGAACTCGCTCTTATCATGGGCATGTGCTATCTGCTCGTCGAAGAAGAACTGTTCGACGATGCGTTTACAAGGATGTATTGCAGTAATTTCGATGAATTCAGAGAAGCTCTCGGCGATTTTTCCCTAGGAAGGGTTGAGAGGATAACGGGGGTTCCCCGTGACCTGATTGAAGAGGCTGCCCGTATTTATGCAGCGAGCAAGCCGGCCGCAATTTTCTGGGGTTCGGGAATCACTCAATATGCGCACGGGACAGACAATGTACATGCACTCACAAACCTTGCAATCCTTACCGCAAACATTACCCATCCCCTTGCACTCTGTCCTCTCTCGGAACAGAGCAACACCCTGGGGGCCTGTGATATGGGATGCCTCCCTGATTATTATCCCTGTTATCAGCCTGTCGGTTCATCTGAGATACGGGAGAAATTTGAATCACTGTGGGAATGCAGACTGAATCCGGACCCCGGACTTGCCCTTACTGAAATAATAGACGCCACACTTGCAGGGAAAATTAAGGCGCTATATATCATTGGGTCTGATCCGGCTTCGATGATTGCTCCACCCGGAAAAGTACAGGCGGCTTTGAAGAAGGCAGAATTCATTGTCTTCCAGGATCTTTTTATGAACGAAACAGCGCGCTACGCGCAGGTGATCCTTCCCGCAGCGAGTTTTGCGGAAAAAGAGGGGACCCTGATCAATACTGAAGGGAAGGTGCAGCGAATCGAACGGGCACTCGAACCTTTGGGAAATTCACGTCCTGACTGGGCGATATTGTGCAGCCTGGCGGAGAAATTAGAGAGCAAAGGTTTTGCATTTGAAAATGCTGATGATATCCTTTCAGATGTCGTGTCGGTTATCCAGCAATTTCCCGAAAAAATAGGCAGTTTCAAACTATTCCCACTCCAATACACCGCTCCTGCAGAGACGACTGATATGGACTATCCACTTGTCCTGACTGCAGAGGGAGACCTCTACGGAGGCGGTGTCCTGTCTGAAAAAACAGAAGGACTGAGGGTGCTGAGGCCGGAAAATCATATATATATCAACCCGAAGGATGCTGATGACTTTGAGATTGCAGACGGGGAAACAGTCAGGATCGTTTCGCGGCATGGTTCGCTCGATACCGATGTGCGCCTCGCACGCACGACTCCTGTTGGTCTTGCCGTGATGAATCAGGAGGGGGCAAAAATCAATCAACTGCTGAATCCGGCTCTCGATGCGATATCCAGGACACCCGAGATGAAGATGTGCGCGGTCAGGCTTGAGAAGATAAAGAAGAGGAGCAGGGCGAGAAAAAGCAGTGGAGAAGTCTTTGTTTCAAAAGAATAATACAACTTCTTCCGAAAAATCAGGTGTGATGAGGGAGAAGAAATACAAGGAACCGGGTTATGAATAAGACAATGATCGCAATCCTCGATGTGCTGAACAAGCACCCCGGCAGCATTCTCGGCTCGCGGGAACTGTCAAGACAATTAAGACTCCATGGGATAGAGTTGACGGAAAGAACAGTAAGGTACCACCTCAGGATACTCGATGAACGGGGGTTTACCAAGGTTTTTGGCAGGGAAGGGAGGATGATCACACAAAAAGGAAAGGAGGAGTTTGCACAGTCTCTTGTTTCTGAGAAGGTTGGATTTGTGATCAGCAAGATTGAGACCCTGTCCTATCTTACCAACCTTGACCTCGCGAAAGAAGAAGGGGATATCATCCTGAATTTCAGCTATTTCCCTGAAGAGAGACTGCAGGAAGCCTTAAAAATTATGCAGCCGGTCTTCTCATCGCCTTATATCATGTCCGATAAAGTTGTCGTGCTGAGAGGCGGCGAAAAGATTGATGACATCATCATCCCTCACGGACAGGTCGGGTTCGGGACGGTATGCAGTGTGACAATCAACGGCATCTTCCTCAAGGCCGGGATCCCGGTCAACTCTAAATTTGGCGGTGTTCTCCAGATACATCAGGAGCCGGTGCGGTTTACCGCCCTCATCAGTTACGAAGGCTCTTCTCTCGATCCCCTTGAGATATTCATCAGGAGCAGAATGACGAATGTGTCCGGGGCAGTCAGGGAGGGTTCGGGTACGATACTCGCGAGCTTCAGAGAGATACCGGTGGTGAGCATCGAAAAAGCAGAAGAAATCGGCGCGCAGATGCAGGAGAAGGGGATTCGGGGTATCCTCCTGATCGGGAATCCGAACCAGCCGCTGCTCGAAATGCCTGTCTCACGGGATAAGGCCGGTATGATTATTGTCGGCGGCCTGAATCCTGTTGCCGCCCTCGAAGAGGCGGGCATCCCTACGGTAACCAGGGCGATGTCGACACTCTATCCATTTTCAGGCCTCGTGCGGTTCAGAGAACTCCTTCAACCCTAACCCAGATCCCGGATGAATACAGCGAATATCCCGAACGCTTTCGGGACTCATTCTCGTCCCGAAAGCATTCGGGACTCCGAGGGCTCCCGATAAGAATCGGGATAAATCCGCAAAAATATTATATCCGCCATATTGTATGATTAATTTATGAATTATTCACAGTCTCATAATAGTAAATACATAAATGATCCCCCTCACCCTTTCCCTCTCCCTCCGGGGGAGAGTCCCGAAAGCTTTCGGGATTGAGGGGGGAGGGTTGGGAGAGGGTGAAATATAAATGCTATTTTGAGACTGTGAATATGAATAACATTAAGGTGTAGAAAGCAGGTCAGGCATACATCGGAATTTGCTTTTTTAGGGAGTTATTTTTTATGCTAAAACATTAAACTTTTGGAGGTGCTTTGTGCTCACAGTAACAGATAAGGCTGCTGAAAAGGCAAAAACGATACTCACGGATGAAGGGAAGGCGCAGCATGGGCTAAGGATTTTTGTAGCCGGTTCAAGCTGCTGCGGGCCTTCATACGGTCTTAATATCGAAGAGGCCCATAAACCCGAGGATGAAGTTGTTGAGAAGGACGGGCTCAAAATCTTTCTCGATAAAGAGACATCAGTGACCCTCTCTGATAAACAGCTTGACTATTATGTCGGGACAGAGGGCGAAGGGTTCATCTTCAGCGGCGGGGCATCGACATGCGGTTCCGGCGGCGGGGATTCGGCATGCGGTTCCGGATGCAGCAGCGGATGCGGAGAGTAAGAACCTTTCCACAGAATGAGAGTATGGCAAAGGTATGTTCCCAGTCCATAGACCGAGAAGGTTAAGGAAGAACGAAACGATCAGGAGAATGGTGAGGGAGACCTCACTTTCTCCTGATAATTTCATTTATCCCCTTTTTGTAACCTTCGGCAAAGGGGTGAGGAAGGAAATTTCTTCAATGCCCGGCTGCTTTCAGGAATCTGTGGACAGGATAAAGAAGCATGCGAAAGAAGTCTATTCCTTAGGCATCCCGTCCATATTGCTCTTCGGGATACCTGAACAGAAAGACGAGATCGGGTCCGGGGCATACGATCCGCATGGAGTTGTTCAGCATGCAATAAAAGCGATCAAAGACAGCGTGCCCGGACTTTATGTAATCACCGACGTCTGCATGTGCGAATATACCAGCCACGGCCATTGCGGGATTATAAGAGACGGGGATGTTGACAATGATTCCACCCTGGAACTTCTTGCGGAAGAGGCGGTTTCCCATGCAAAAGCCGGCGCAGACATGGTCGCCCCATCGGACATGATGGACGGAAGGGTTGACGCGATCCGGTTTGCGCTTGACGAAGAAGGATTTGAAGAAATACCGATCATGTCCTATGCAGTAAAATATGCCTCTGCTTTTTACGGGCCTTTCAGGGAAGCAGCAGAATCTGCTCCCCAGTTCGGCGACAGACGTTCTTACCAGATGGACCCCGCGAACAGAAGGGAAGCATTGAGAGAAGTGGAACTCGATATCGAGGAAGGGGCTGATATCGTAATGGTCAAACCTGCTCTCTCTTACCTCGATGTCATTTCCGATGTAAAAGATACGTTTGATGTCCCTGTGGCAGCGTATAATGTGAGCGGGGAATACTCCCTTATCAAAGCCGCCGGCAAGCTTGGCTGGATCGATGAGCAGCGGGTCATGATGGAAGTCCTTACCTCAATCCGGCGCGCGGGCGCTGATCTTATTCTCACCTATTTTGCAAAAGACGCAGCAAAACTGCTCAATAAGTAATCCCCTTGTAGACCGAAAGATAAATATCTTCATCTGCATGCGTCAATGTTACCTTTGGCGAGAGTTCTGTGAGTGCAAACCGGAGTAACTCTTCTGGTTTTACGTAAAAGAGTTCCACGGTTCTCTGCGGAACATAATATGAGAGGGCGTTGATGTGCAATGCGTCTGTGCACAAACTGAAAAGCCTTTTCAAAATATCCTTCATTGTTTTTTTAATATTGGCGACTCTTAGGTTAAAAACCCCACACACAAAGATAAGATTAAACGTTCTCGTTAACCTTTCCTCTTCGATGTCCAGAGCGATAAATTCCGCATCCAGATGTTTACTCCTGGCCAGGGAGATGAGATTTTCATTAATATCAATGCCGGTATAACGGGCGGCAACATTCCTCTTCTTCAGAAACCCGTAAAAATCTCCCTTGCCGCAGCCGAAGTCCAGGACAGTTTTGCCGGAGAAATCACCTGCAATCCGAAGGAGATTTTCAAATCTCTTCAACTGGCCTTCAGGAGTCCAGCGCACCGCTTGCGGGGCGTCCCCAAAGTCTTTCAGATGCCTGTTGTAAAAAGACATAAGTTCTTTTTTACCGAGCGGGTCCATATGTCCCTTAGCTTATATCGTATACGATATCCCTTAATGTTGCACGAGGGTTTATATATGGTAACCCTTCAGTGAAGAGTCCAAAATCCCCTCCTTTATAAGGAGGGGTTGGGGAGGTTTGAATATATTTCCAAAATACCCCGCTAACCTCCCCTTGTAAAGGGGAGGATTTTTCTACCCGTAACTGAATGGTTTCCCTATGATGCTCATTTTTTATAGAATACCTCGCCTATCGTATGGTAAATTTAAATATTACCGCTTGAAAAGGAGCTACATGGAAGATTTTCACTACAAGGAATATACTGAAGAGGAGAGCCGGATCTATAATAAAGCAATGGATGAGATCATCGCAGCGCTGGAGGATGGCATGGCTTTCCATGCTGCATGCGATACCGTGTCAGTAGACGATACGGAACTGAAAAGGTTCATTGTCGATGATGTATTGAAGGTAATAATCGCACATCATCATTATAAAAACGGCCTCTCGCTGGAGGACGTCGCTGCAGCACTCAAGGTCTCGATCGAGATAATTCATAAGGCGAACGATGAAATGATTGAGGATATTTCACGGACGGCGACTGAAGTATTCAAAACGACAAACCCGGATATGCCTTTTGGAAACGCATAGGGGTTTGTCAGAAAACGAATCATTTCGCCGGAGCATATTCTAGTCTGATCAGGGAGGTAAGGAGATGGAAGGACAGAAGAAAAAAGTCAGGCTGTATGCATTGACTACGTGCCCTATATGCAAACAGGTAAAGAAGTTCATCGATGAACATAACATTTCCTATGATATGACGGAAGTGGACCTTCTTGACAGCGGGGAGCAGTGGCTGATGTCAAAAGAGCTTAAGAAATATAATCCGGACGCGACGTATCCAACACTTATCGTTGAAGAGGTCATAAAAGGACTCGATGAAGATGCTATCAAAAAGGCACTGGAGCTGTCATGACTGCAGAGAGACTTTATGAAATCCTCACAAAATACGCTGAGTCGCAGGGGATACAGCTCAACAGGGACAAAGAATATGTCCTCCAGATCCTGGAAGGACTCATAACCAATGAGTCCCGCTACGGATACCGTTCCTGCCCGTGCCGTCTTGCTGCCGGCGTGAAGGAGAAGGATAAGGACATTCTCTGCCCCTGTGTATACCGGGATCCTGATATCAAGGACTATGGAAGCTGCTACTGCGGGCTGTATGTCTCAAAGGAATGGAATGAGGAGAAGACTGCGCATGTAAGAGTGCCTGAACGAAGGAAAATCCATGACTGAAAACGCACTCAACAATTCCTCATGTCTGCTCGAGATAGGCACGGAAGATCTGCCCGCGAGGTTTGTCCCGCCTGCAATGAAACAGTTGAAAGAGAACGCAGAAAAGATATTCAGGGAAAATTATGTGCCGTTTGCCGGGATAGGGACCTATGGAACACCGAGAAGACTTGCGATCATTGTGGACGGAATACCCCAGATGCAGGAGGACAGGGTTAAAGAGGTATTCGGACCTTCGAAAAAAGCTGCCTTTGATATACAGGGAAAGCCAACAAGGGCGGCTCTTGGATTTGCCGGCTCACAGGGAGTTAGCGTCGAGAGCCTGGTTATGATGCAGAAGGACAAGGGTGAATACGTTGTTGCGGTGATTGCAGAAAAAGGCCTCCATGTGAGTGAGGTCCTGCCGGACATCCTGAAAAAACTTCTCTTCTCTCTCCATCTTCCGAAGTCGATGAGGTGGGGTAATCGTACAATCCGGTTTGCGAGACCGATCCGCTGGTTGCTCGCGCTCTTCGGGAATACCGTGATCAGGTTCGAAGTTGACGGGATTCGGAGCGATTCGACCACAAAAGGCCACCGGTTCCTCTCGCCTGAAGCAGTTCAAATCAATGAAATATCAGAGTATAAGAACCTGCTCGCCAATCATTATGTGATTGTCGATTCTCAGGAGAGGAAAAAGCTTATTATCGAGAGAACCGCAAAGCTTCTGGAACCTCTTGGAGAAAAAGTCATGCCTGACGAGGAGCTGCTTGATACCGTCGTGAACCTCGTGGAATATCCTGTGCCGGTCATTGCCCAGTTCTCTGAGGAGTATCTTGCCCTGCCCAGCGAATTGCTCATCACCGTCATGAAAGGACATCAGAAATATTTTGCTGTTGAAAATATGACGGGTCAACTGACAAACCATTTTGTAGTCGTAAGCAATACGAGCGGGGAGAATGCAGATACCGTGAGGATCGGCGCCGAGCGTGTAATAAGGGCGCGCTTTGAGGATGCAAGATTCTACTACAAAGAAGATACGAAAAAGCCTCTTATTGAACGGCTGGAGGAACTGAAAAAAGTTACGTTCCAGGAAAGCCTCGGAAGCGTCTATAAAAAAACAGAGCGGATCATTTCGAATGCAGGGTTCCTTGTCGGGAGAATTGTCCCGTCAGGAAAGGAGAACGTCATCCGCGCTGCACAGCTTGCCAAAACAGACCTTGTCACAGGCGTGGTGAGAGAGTTTCCGGAACTTCAGGGTGTCATGGGAAGATACTACGCCCTTCACGACAAAGAGGAGGAAGCTGTTGCACAGGCTGTTCAGGAGCATTATCTGCCAACGCATTCGGGCGGAGAGTTGCCGGAAACGGATACAGGCGCTATTTTGAGCATTGCAGACAAGATAGATACTATCGCGGCTTTTTTCTCGATCGGCCTTGTGCCCACTGGTTCTGAAGACCCCTTTGCCCTCAGGAGGGCAGCCCTGGGGATTGTCACGATTCTGTTCGATAAGGGCTATGCTCTTACAATCCGGGAACTTGCTGAGCAAGCGCTCTCGAATTTTCGGGAAGCTCGGAATATGCAGGAAACAGAGAACGCTATTCTGAAATTTTTTGAAGGGAGGATTGAGTCAGTGCTTTTGGACCAGGGCTACAGTCCTGATCTGGTGTCCTCAATCCTGTCCCTCTCCCTGGTCCTCCGGTTGCAAGAGGTGCGAAGCAGGCTTGATGCCCTCAATGAGTTTAAGAGCAAAGAGGAGTATAACGATTTTCTTGCTGCCGTGAAAAGAGTCAATAATATCATACCGAAAAAAGCGCTTCCCGAAATAAATCCTGCGCTCCTGACAGAGGCACAAGAACAGAAACTCAGGGAAACGCTTGATTTGTTGAAGCCGGCACTTTTGAAGCACAGAGAAAAGGGTTCATACCAGGATGCGCTCATGCTCCTTACCTCACTGACTGAACCGGTCAATCATTTTTTCGATCATGTGCTTGTCATGGACAAACAGGAAGAGGTGAAACAGAACAGGCTCGCATTGCTCACTGACGTATGGGAGACTGTTTCGGCAATTGCAGATTTTTCGAAACTCCAAGCCGGTTAATCTTTTTAGTTCATAATATTCTGTGTATGCAGGGTTACGCGTTCACCTTATCATTGAGCGTTTCCCATACCTTTTTCAGGAGGACGGGGGGCAGGATTGGTTTTCCGATGAATGCGAATCCTTTATCCATAATTCCCTTTTTGTGGATAATATCTGCAGTATATCCGCTTGCGAAAAGCACCCTGATTCCCGGCCTGATCTTTCTTATTTCTTCATATACATCTTTCCCGTTTTTTTTCGGCATGATACAATCAAGTAAAAGCATATCGACGGCATTCTCGTTTTCCTGAAAGACCCTGACCGCCTCCATTCCGTCACATGCCTCCAACACCGTATACCCGGCATTCTCAAGGGTCTGTTTCGTAAAATCCCGAACTTGTGCATCGTCTTCAGCCAGAAGAATTGTTTCTACACCTCTCTCTATGAGCGGAGGGGGTTCTTTTTTTACTTCTCTTGCCTTTGATTTTATCAGGGGCAGATATATCTTGAACGAAGAGCCTTCCCCGGTTCGCTGTATACATTCACGTATCCTTCATGCTGTTTGATTATCCCGTACACAACTGCAAGACCGAGGCCGGTCCCCTTGCCGACTTCTTTTGTGGTAAAGAAAGGTTCGAAGACCTTTTCTCTTGTGCTCTTATCCATGCCGGCCCCTGTATCCGTAACCGAGATAAGAGCGTATGTTCCGGGTTTGCCGTATCCATGTGCATCAATGAAGTTTTCATCGAACAACACAGAGTCTGTGCTGATGACAATGCTGCCTCCGTCCGGCATGACATCCCGGGCATTCGTGGCGAGGTTCATGAGAACCTGTTCGATCTGATTTTCGTCTGCCATTACGATCAGTTCTTTATCCGTCAAACGGGTAGTGAGTTCAATATCTTCTCCGATGAGTCTCAGCAGTAAATTTTCCATGACCCTGATTGTCTCTTTCACATTAATAGGCTTCGGACTTATGATCTGTTTTCTGCTGAACGCCAGAAGAGCGTGGGTGAGATTCGCAGCCTTTTGAGAAGCGCTCAAGATATTCGAAAGGTAATAATGAAGAGGGTCATCCTTTCGCATGTCTGTCTGGAGGAGATTGCCGTATCCAATAATTGCGGTCAAAATATTGTTGAAATCATGGGCAATGCCTCCTGCAAGCTGACCGACAGCCTCCATCTTTTGCGCCTGGAGGAACTGGAGTTCAAGCCTCTTGCTGTAGGTTATATCCCGCGCAATCATTATCACTGCGGTTGGGGAGCCGTCTTTGTCCCGCAATGCAACATTCGCCGAGCAATGGAAGTGCATGATTTCCCCGTCCTTCACAACGCACTGGATATCCTGATGGTGAATGCCTCCGTCCTGGAAAGCGCGGAGGGTATAACATGGAGAGGGGTCACAGGGCCTGGTCTGCCCCTGGTAGGCTTCATAACATTTTTTCCCTACGATGTTTTCCCCGAAGATATGCTGTGCGGCATCGTTTGCCCATATGATATTCAGGTCCCTGTCTATCATACTGATATGATCGCTGATTGACTGAAGCATTGCGGTCAGCTTTTCCTCGCTCTTTTTCAGTTCCTCTTCAGCCTTTTTTCGTTTGCTGATATCTTTAAAATCCTCCACTATGCCGATCAACTCCCCGGTATGACTGCGAAACGATGTCGCGGTGACGATGCAGGGGATTTTCGTTTTGTCTGTTCGTTCTTTTAATGCTTCGACCTCTATCCGTTCTTCGCCGTTCAGTATCCTGGCCAGAGAACACATCGCGGTATGACACTGCGGCCCTGGAAATGTTTCGTAGCATTTCTTGCCGATAATAGTTGCTTTCTCTATTCCGGTCATGGCAGTAAATGTTTCATTTGCCCGGAGCACAGTGAATGATTTGTCTATGAGCCGAATGCCATCTGCAGCGGTTTGGAATACCTGATTGAGTTCAGCATATGAGGCTTTCGTCGTCTCTTCCGCGCGCCTCCGTTCAGTGATCTGGACGATCAACGGCCGAAAACCGAAGAAGTACAATACGGGAACAAGAACGAATGACAGGAGCGCGGCATCGAGGAAAGCCCACATCCTGAGGCTTGCAGGATGCAATAGAGAGAGGATGAACATAATCAGTGCTTCAGCAGCAAAGACCGAAAAGATTATTATGAACAGGAGTCTTTTCGGCGAATCGTAGACAGAAAATTTATTGGCCATAATTCTGCGTAATAAAAAAACGTGATTCGGCGCTATCCCCATAATCGGTCACAAAAAAGAACTATAATATTTCTATAGTATCACCGAGCAGGCAATTAAAGCAATTGCTAATTTAGCGCTAAATCATTTTGTATAGACGCCTTTTTGATTGAAAGAATTATAATATTTGTTGAATGTACGACCTGAACCGGCATAAAGGAGGAATACTATGCGAAAGTATCTGTCTTTTGTTGTTCTCATGATTTTTTTATTCGTAAGTTCACTGCCTGTATGCGCTCAAGGCGGCAGGGGAACAGACGCCTTGAAGAAGGATATCCATACATTGCAGGCAGGGCAGCAGGTGAATCACAGGGAATATGCGGAGATTAAGAGTATTTTAAGACAGAAACCTGCTCCGGCTGAATTCAAAGAGACGGTTATCAATGTCGGGAACGACCCTTCAAAAGGCGACAAAAAAGCAAAGCTTGCACTCATCGAATTTTCAGATTATCAGTGACCCTTCTGTTCACGACACGTCCGTGAGACGGTCTCAAAGATCATGAAGGAATACGTCGACACAGGGAAAATCAGATATTATTTCCTCGATTTTCCCCTCTATTTTCATAAGCAGGCGTTCAAGGCTGCAGAGGCTGCGGAATGCGCAGGAGACCAGGGAAAATTCTGGGAAATGCACGAGAAACTCTTCGAAAACCAGAAAGCCCTGAACCCTGAGGATATGATAAAGTATGCCGAGTCAATGGGGCTTAACGGGAAAAACTTCATGCAGTGCCTTGACAGCGGTGTCCATGCGGACGGCATCAGGCAGGATATAGCCGAAGGCAAAAATGCCGGTGTAACCGGAACTCCAAGTTCTCTTCTGGGCTGAGTCGAACCGGATGGCAAAACGGTGAAGGCGGTAAAAATCGTGAAGGGAGCACAACCGTATCAGAAATTTCAACAGGAAATAGAGGAACTTTTATCCGGGAAGAAAAAATAGAATACTTTCCATGAGTCGGTCCAAAGACTTGCATTCCGTCATTGTCCGTCTTGATATTCCTGTATACACAGAATGTTATGCATTATTAACAGTCTCATAATAATAAATACATAAATGATCCCCCTCACCCTTACCCTCTCCCTCCGGGGGAGAGGGGATTATAGTTGTTTCCTCCCCCTTGAGGGGGGAGGGTTGGGAGAGGGTGAAATATAAATACTATGTTGAGACCGTTAATAAATGAACGGGCAGCGGTAAGCTCTTCAAACATAGAAAACCGGCATATAGGGTACAATAAATAATGGCCGGTTTCAGTGGATTTTCAGCATTACGGTTCAGGGACTTCAGGCTGTTCTGGTTCGGTCAACTGATCTCTCTCTCGGGCACCTGGATGCAGTCAGTTGCGCAGGGTTGGCTTGTCTACAGCCTCACAAAGTCACCTTTTTATCTGGGACTCGTCGCAGCAGCCGGTTCATTACCGATTCTCCTCTTCACTTTGGCAGGCGGCATTGCGGCGGACCGGTTCAGGAAGAGGAACCTGTTGCTGCTCACACAGGCGTTGTCGATACTGCCGGCGCTTCTCCTCGGCATTCTTATCAACACGGATATAATCGCGGTATGGATGGTGATAGTCCTTGCGTTTCTCCTGGGCACGTTCAATGCCTTTGATATCCCTGCCCGCCAGTCCTTCATCGTTGAACTGGTGGGAAGGACTACCCTTACCAATGCAATCGCATTGAACTCTGCTGCGTTTCACAGCGCCCGTATGATCGGACCTGTAATTGCGGGTGTCACCATCGCATATCTAGGACTCGCTGCATGTTTTTATCTGAATGCGCTCAGTTTTATTGCCGTGCTCGTCGCCCTTTCGATGATACAGGTGAAAGGAAAAATTCATAAAGATTCCCGTGGCATTCTTAAAAATTTGATTGAAGGCATTCAGTTTATCAAAAGCAGGAATGATATTGTCCGGGTCATACTTCTCATCGCGGTATTCAGTCTCATCGGCATGCCGTTCATCACGCTTCTTCCTGTGTACGCAGGAGAAATATTCAAGGCAGGACCGAAGGGGTACGGGTTGCTTGTAGGGGCAACGGGCCTGGGGGCGTTGGGTGCTGCGCTGATTCTTGCATTTAAACGTGATATAGAAAACAAAGGCAAATTCATGGCGCTCGCGACCGTTTCTGTCTCCTTCGGCCTGTTTATTTTCTCAATTTCACGGAATTTCGGACTCTCCCTGTTGATGCTTGTCGTAACAGGTTGGGGGTTGGTCAGCTTTCTTGCAACCGCAAATAGTTTTATACAGCTTGCCGTTCCCGACAATATGCGGGGGAGGGCAATGAGCATTTATACATTCGTATTTTTAGGAGCAACACCCATAGGCAATTCAATTATGGGGGTGGTGGCTGATGTCATCGGTACACCCCGTGCGGTAACGTTATCTGCGATTCTCTGTATCGCTGCATCAACGGTTTTCACCATGAAAATATTCAGGGGAAGTGATATAGTAAATTCCTATGAAACTCCTCGCACTTGAGACCTCCACCCTTCTGGGCGGCGTCGCTATCGCAGATGAATCAGAGGGGCTTATTGCTGAATCCCGCCTCAGCATCAGGACAACTTTTTCAGAACGGCTGATGACCGAAATAGACCACGTGATGAAACAATCCGGTATTTCTCTTGAGAATATTGATGTTTTTGCGGTATCCATTGGGCCGGGTTCTTTTACAGGATTGAGAATAGGGCTGAGTACAGTAAAAGGGTTCGCTTTTGCAACCGGCAGGCCGGTCGTATCAGTTCCCTCACTTGAGGCATTTGCCTGGAATTTTCCCTATTGCTGTCATCCTGTGTGTACGTTGCTGGATGCAAGGAAAAAAGAAGTATATGCAGCAGTGTTCTTATGGAAAGATGATGGATTCATAAGGATTATCGAAGAAGTCCCGATCAGCATACCCAAGCTTATGGAAAACCTTGCCTCTCTTTCTCTCCCATTGAATATTGGTGGGGAGGGAGGATTATCCAGCAAAAAAATACTCTTTGCCGGTGAGGGTGCAAGCCTCTACAGGGATCAGATTATTGACTCTATGCCTGATAGGGCAGTCTTTGCACCACCTGAAAAGATAGCGCCTTCTCCTGCAAATGTGGCATTGCTGGGCATGAAGAAGGCGTCAAGGGGTGAATTTTCAGATCCGGTCGGGCTTGTTCCTTTCTACATCAGGAGATCGGAAGCAGAAAACAAGAAGCATGGATGAGGGAACCCTACGGGAGATGCGGGAAGATGATATCCGGCAGATAATGGATATCGAGAACGAATCATTCTCCACCCCGTGGACCGAAGCAGCTTTTTTGGCCGAAATCCATAAGCCCTATTCCCTGAGCCGGGTTCTTATGATCGGGGACAGGCTTGTCGGGTATCTCTGTATGAATTTGATCCTCGATGAAGGCCACATCCTGAACCTTGCAGTGTACCCTGACTTCAGGAGAAGAGGGCTGGCAACCCGGCTCATAAATGAGGCCTTAACCGAACTGAAAAAGAAGGGGTGCAGGTTTATCTATCTCGAAGTGAGGGGTTCGAATACTGTGGCAAAACAGTTCTATTTACAGTTCGGATTCAGGGATGCAGGCCTGAGAAAAAAATATTATACCAGTCCGGTTGAAGATGCAGTATTAATGATGCGACAACTCTAGCCTAAATTATTCATAGCGAACTCTGTAAAGGTTGTAATTATCCGGCCTGACCGGATGATCCAGTTCTTGCTAAAAAGCGTTTGATACTGGATTCCCCGATCAAGTCGGGGAATGACAGAAAAAATTATGAATAATATGGGATAGTTACTTCCAGACCCCGGCTATTGCAAAATCACATGCAGGGCATTTCCCTTCTTTGATGGTGTTTTCAGAAATTTTGAACCCGAAACGTTTGATAAGAAGTTTTTTGCACCGAGGGCAATAAGTGTTCTCCCCTCCTTCTCCGGGGACGTTCCCTTCATACACATACAGAAGGCCTGTTTCAAATCCGATTTCTCTTGCCCGGCGGAGTGTCTTCACCGGAGTCCTCGGTTTATCGGTCAGCTTATATGTCGGATAGAACTGCGTTACATGCCATGGGATGGAAGGATCAACCGAACTGATGAATTCTGCGATATCCCGAAGCGATTTCTCAGAGTCATTGTGATCAGGGATGATCAATGTGGTAACCTCCACCCATACCCCGAGTTCCTTCATGAGACGGATCGTATCTTTGACCGGTTCGAGTCTGGCGCCGCAGAGATTTTTGTAGAATTCGTCGTCCCCCTTGAGATCAATATTGTTCCCGTGGAGGAAAGGTGCAATCTCCCGGACAGCCTCCGGACTTGTGTAGCCGTTGCTCACAAATACGTTCCTGATGTTGTGCTCCTGTGCGAGCTTTGCACAGTCAAGGGCGAATTCAAGAAATATGGTAGGTTCAGTGTATGTATAGGAAATGCTCTTGCAGCCATACCGTCCTGCAGCATCAACCACTGCCTCGGGAGTGGCAGACTGTCCGAGAATATCAGCATGTTCCTTCGGAGACTGTGATATCTCGTAATTCTGACAATGGTCACAATGGAAATTACATCCTACAGTTGCGATCGAGAATGACGTGGACCCCGGAAGGAAGTGAAAAAGGGGCTTCTTCTCGATGGGGTCGACATTCATCGAAATAAGTTTGCCGTAGACGAGGGAGTACAGTGTCCCATCCCTATTCTCGCGGACGGCACAGATTCCTCTCTTTCCCTCCTTTATGACACAATGGTGGGCACAGAGGAAGCACCGTACTTTGTTGTCATCAAGTTTTTCGTAAAAGCGCGCTTCTTGCATTTTCAGTATATTGTCCCAAATATTCAGAAGTTTTGCAAAACACCCTTAAAAAAAACCGGGAGATAAGCTACAATTAAAGAAAAAGAGAGATGCCGAAGACTGCAGGAATAATAATCATCGGAGATGAAATCCTTACCGGAAAGGTGCAGGACGATAATGCATATTTCATGGCAAAGGAACTCTTTGCCCACGGCTTGCATCTGCGCCGGATTTCGGTCATATCAGATGCGGTGCATGAGATAGCCGGGGAAGTGAAGGTATTTTCGGACAGCTATGATTATGTCTTTACCTCCGGAGGTATAGGACCGACACACGACGATGTGACCATAGAGGGTATTGCAGCTGCCTTTCATGTCAGAACGGTGATCGATCCGATGCTGCGAGGCATACTTGAGAAGAGACAGGGGACCCTGACCAAGGAGCAGCTGAAAATGGCTGAAGTACCGGAGGGGGCAGAGCTGTTTGCTGACGAAACGTTGTCGTTCCCGTTAATACGCTTCAAAAATGTGTATATCTTCCCAGGCATCCCTCAATTGCTGAGGAAGAAATTTGTTGCGCTCGAAAAATTATTCAATGAACCTTTAATACGGCTGAAGAAAGTCTATCTCAATGTCTCTGAGTCCAGCATCGCGCCGCTCCTGAACGAAGTCGTGAGCTGTCACAGGAATGTGAAGATCGGATCGTATCCTGTGCTCGACAACGACGAGTATGCGCTCATGATAACGATGGAATCTCTGAACGGTTCCGAACTCGATACCGCGGTGCAGAGTCTCATCGAACGGGTGCCGGGAGAAGCGCTTGTCCGCGTAGAGGGTTGAAAAGTACCGTTCTCACTCTTTCTATAATATTGAAAAAGGTACAATATGGGAACGTATCTGCTGTTTACTGACTGAAAGGAGGCGGAATATGAAGAAAATGATGAACATTGTATTTTATCTGGCAGCGGTTGTTTTTTTATCCGGTGTCTGTATCGCGGGAGGTGCGAAAGAAGAAAAGGCTGTCAAGGCGGCAGATGCATGGCTCAAGCTTGTTGATGACGGAAAATATAATGAAAGCTGGGAGACGGCTGCTCAATATTTCAAGAATTCCCTCACCAGTGCCCAGTGGGAACAGGCGGTATCTCCTGTAAGACAACCGCTCGGTAAAGTGCGGAAAAGGACAGTCAAATCAAAGGAATACAGGACAGCATTACCCGGAGCCCCCGACGGGGAATATGTCGTCATTCAGTACGCCACATCATTCGAGAACAAAAATTCTGCCGTTGAAACCGTAACCCCTATGCTCGATAAAGACGGAACGTGGAGGGTTTCGGGATACTATATCAAATAAAAGCGACGCCCGATAGTGAGTGAAATCCTGATTGGTATCCTTTGCCTTTATGTCCTCAGAGAAGGGTTTGAATATGTCCTCCAGTATATAAACCTCGTTCATCTGAAAAAACACGGTATGTCAGTTCCTTCAGAATTTGCGGGTGCGATTGACGAAGCGCTGCTGCAGAAAACCCGGGAATATGAAGCAGAGAAAACCCGCTTCAGCTTTTTTTCTTCACTATTCGGGAATATTATCACCATCGCCTTTTTCTTTGGAGGGATTCTGAATCTCTATAATTTATGGATTGTCTCGTTCAATCTCTCGTTTATTCTGAGCGGCCTTGTCTTTGCCCTGATCCTCAGCTATGCGAATACCGTGCTCTCGATACCGTTCAGCCTCTACCGCACCTTCAGGATCGAAAACAAGTACGGATTCAACACCATGACACCGAAACTGTGGATTGCCGATCTTGCAAAATCACTCGTCCTTTCGACCATTCTTATGAGTCTTCTTATCATAGTCGGTTTGTGGCTGATCGAGGCGAGCCCGAATTTCTGGTGGATATGGGTATGGGGGTTTTTCCTGATCTTCAGTCTCTTCATGATGTATATCGCACCCTACGTTATCGAACCGCTCTTTAATAAATTTACCCCGGTTGAAGATCCCGGACTCGAAGAAAAGATCAAAGACCTGATGGAGAGAGTGAATATCAGGGTGAGCAGGGTTTTCAAAATGGATGCGTCAAAGCGGAGCACGCATACGAACGCATACTTCTCCGGCATCGGTAGGGTGAAGAGGATTATTCTTTATGATACGCTGCTCAGGAGCATGAACCAGGAAGAGATCCTCGCAGTGCTTGCTCACGAGGCAGGACACTGGAAGAAGAAGCATATCCTGAAAATGATTGTCGCCACCGAGATTTTTTCTTTTCTAGTCGTCTTTATTTCATTCA
>JAKLQR010000192.1 GCA_022013235.1 Thermodesulfovibrionales bacterium
AGATTGAAAGTTTTGAATGGCTCAGCAATATCCAGGGAATTAACCAGCGGGACCTCGAAATGAAGATCGAAGAATACCTTGTCGATAACGCCGAAGACATTCTTTCCTGATATTCCCGGTTTCGCCCCCCGCTCAGCGGAACGGCGGTGAATCCTGGGTAGCAGTTCTTACCATGTGGTGAGTTTCCAGTTCTTTAGCTCTCTGATGAGGATTTTATTGCCGTTCTCCTTTGTGCCATCCCTGAAGTGCAGGGTATAATGCACAACGGTTTTTCCCCCTTCAGAAAGGTCTTTTCCTATAGTAATTTTTACAATAGACCGGTTCCGGGTTGCCTGATCCAGAACCTTCCTGATCCCATCATCCGGGGGGCCGGACTGGCTCTTCAATAACCCAAGGACGTCTGCGGAAAGATACCGCTCCGTCTCCTGATACTGTCCCTTATTTGCAGCGGTGTAGAACGCGGTGACTGTCTCTCCGGGGGACTTCTGCATAGATTTTTGAGAAGAGCGGTCCGCAGATTTTTCACATCCGCAGGTTAACAGCACGATTTGAATTATGAACGCAAGAAAGATAATAAAGATTCTTGTCATATATATATACCCTGATGCCTGCTCCTGTCCAACGTAAAAGGCACGATTAAGTGTTTTCCTGTCAGATCGCATATGCCGGTTCCTTTCAATAACAGTATAATAAAGAGAATGAGCGATGAATGGAAAGAGATTCTTGTCACCTATGACAGGATCGAGGCCGAAATAATAAAGGACCTTCTGGAGAGCGGAGGAATCAGTGTGGTGCTGCGGTCATCGAAGGTGACCCCGTATCCCGTCAATGTTGGGAAAATGGGCGAAATAAAAATATTGGTGAAAAGCAGTGACGCAGAGGATGCGCGGGCTGTTATAGAAAACAAGGAGATTTGAGTTCTCCGCATGCATTGCATTCGATGCTGTGACAGAACCCTGCAGGAAAAAAAGAAGCTCTGCACAAATACGGATACATTTCTTCGCTGACTTGAAAAAAAGCACATCTGCGGTACAATTAAACTATACCGGAAAATAAGAGGAGGGCGCGATGTCATCGTTTTATTCGAGCAGGCATGATCGGACCGACATCCACTGCAGAATAGAGTATATCCTCGATTTTGTATCCAGTGAGGCATTTGAAGGAATGATTGGTGATATCAGCGAATCAGGGTTCAGTCTTGTCACAGATCAGCAGCTTGATATCGGACAGGAGATAACGATTAAGACTGATCTTTATCTGCCTTCGCAGTCGGGTATTGTACAGTGGATAAAGCCCGATGAAGAGGGCGGGTATATAGCCGGCCTGGAATTCCGATAACCCCGGAGCAGTTCTGTCTTCTTCAGATGTTCCTCAACGAGAAAGAGGGCGTCCATTTCTCTTCCCGCAATCTGCTGGAGCAGTATGACTTTCTTGTGCTCAATATTCTTTCTGAGCCTGGCGCACAGAAAATTAATGCATATGACAGGCCGCGCCTGCAGCGAACATCCCTGTGGAGTGAGAAAATAACAATTGCCACCGTCCTGGTGAATGCCGGGAATGGTTCTGCCCATCAGCAGATTGATAAGGAGAAGGAGCATGTCGCATTTATGTCCTGTCCGCTCGCCGCAGCAGGTCCCTGCCACACTCGTTGCACAATCGGCGCATTCATTGATTACCCCGATCAGATCCATTTCCTGCCGGGTGTCTTCAATAGACCCGCTGAGCAGGGCGAGAAGGTTTATGAGGGTTTGATCCTGCATGAGGGAATTTCCGAACTCCTTATACAGCTGACCCGCTCCGGAGATCTTGATGTGGAAGGGCGTGTTAGGTATACTGGCGGGATGCATATGCCTCTATCCCTGTCTGCATCCTCAATCCCTGGTAAATATTCCCGGCTATGCTGAACAGGTTTACTGTGTCTTCTTTATTATAGAGCTGAAGCAATCCCAGGGCTTCACTGCTGCCCTGACGCGCATGTTCCCATAGTTTCACTGCATCATAGCCATCCATGCCCTGCACCGACTCGTCCCGTATGATTCCAAGGTCTGCTTCCAGTTTTTTCAGGCCGCCTTTGAACCCTATTTTTCTTGCCCCGAAACAGATATCAAAGTGGGGAATATTAAAATGCAGCCCAGGCATTGACCTCATGAGGAAAGGGATGTCAAATATTGAACCATAGAAGGTGATGAGGTATTTGTATCCGGAAAAAGCCTCTGACAGGTATTCCGGGGCGAGGTTCACCCCTCTGACGAAACAGGTATAGTCAAGCCCGTCATACAGGCCGACCATGGTTACCACCCCGCCGCTGGAAGGCATGAATCCGTTTGTCTCGATATCGAGACAGACGGCGTCCCCTTGAAAAATATCAAAGAGCCTCCAGTGTTCTCTTCTTTTAACATTCCGTGCAAAATATTCCGCATTGGCGTTTTTCAGTTCCTGCCCTGCTGTCGCGAGAAATTCATCGAAGAGATTTTTTTTCTGTACAGGGAGGAAATCGATATCAGAGGCGTTGATGAAGTCGGTCCATGTGAGGATTCCGGCTTTCCATAGTCTTCGCTCGAACCGGTCGCCGATTCCGTTCAGGATGCTGAAAGTGTTTCGTATCATGTTGCATTATGTTTGCACATTCAGGATAAACTCTTCCAGAGAAATCGTAGGGGAAGTATCGAAAAAGAATTTACGTCTTAGTCCGGATTATTCATAACCTGAGCATACAATCCGGACTAGCCGGTTATTTGCCGGAGTCCTTCGAGGGCCTTTTTGTGAGAAGGACTGGTTTGCAACGCCTTTTCGAACGTGGATTTCGCTCTGAGGGGGAACCCCAGGTGCAGATAGACATGACCGAGTTCGGCGAGATAATCGGCGTTGAACGGTTCGATTTTCAGCGCCTGATTGAGCATCTTCCCCGCTTCGTTATATCGCTTCTCATATTCGAGCACGAGTGCCATATAGTAAGAATAGGGCGCAATGGTAGCATCGAGGTAGAGGGCCTGCTCGAAAAGTTCTTTCGCGCGGTCATACGCGCCGTTCTTGAATTCGGCTTTCCCTTCCATGAATTTTATTCTCGCCATTTCTGTATTATTCGTTTGCAAGGAAGAGGGGTTGATCATCTGACCCTGATCATATTGAAGTCGTGTCGCAGGGTTTGACAATACCCGGTACGCTTCGATGAGATGGGAAAAGATCATGTTCAGCTGGTTCTTCAAGGTGTCGGAAGGAAGATGCAGGTGTTTGTCCGGATGAAACTCCTTGACTGCTTGGTAATAGGCCTTTCTGATCATATCAAGCGTGGCCCGTTTCTCGATTCCGAGGAAATTGTAATAGTCGATATCTGCGAGACGCGTGTGCAAATCCCTGACCTTCTCAAAAAAGCGGGTGTCTTCCTGCGGGGGTTCCTGTTCCGTTTCCGCGCTCTCTATAATCCCTGTGCATCTCAGGGCATAGAGTGTCCTGAGGGTATCGATTTCGTTCCCGGGCGCACGTGCAAGAATGTCCCGAACACGCCGTATGCTGTTTACAAGCGATAATATATTCCTGTCAGCCGTATCGAGTTCGATTTCCGTCAACAGGTCCATTGAAGAGGGAGAATGAATCATGACGTCATTCCC
>JAKLQR010000193.1 GCA_022013235.1 Thermodesulfovibrionales bacterium
CAGAGACATCGGTCTCCACCTGAAGCGAATCCATGTCTGCGATAGTTACCACCGCAGACTTTGCGTCTGCGGCAGCTCCGATCGGTGTTACTATATCCCCTATGTCAGCGTTTTTTGTAAGAACAACCGCATTGAAAGGGGCCCGGATCAGAGCATATTCAACAGCGACCTGTGCACCCTGAAGCGCTGCCCTGCTCGCGTTGACCGCTGCTTCGGCTGCGGCGACTGCTGCCTGCGCGCCGGAATACCGTGCTTCTGACGCATCATATTCAGCCTTTGACACAAACTCCCGTGCGAGCAATTCCCTGTTCCTTTCGAAAGTGAGCGCCGCGTCACGCAATTCTGCTTTTGTCTGCTCGAGGCTGTGCCGGGTCGCATTCAGGTTGGCATCTGCCTGATCCCGTGCAGCAATGACGTCATCATTTTCAAGCCTGGCGATTATCTGTCCCGCCTTCACATGATTCCCCTCTTACACCGAGAGAGAGACAATGCGGCCGGTAACCTTGGACGCGACTGCTGCCTTGCGCTGGGCTACCACATAGCCGCTTGAATTCAGCATGGTGAATGTCTGTGAAGGGTATGTCATTGAGACACTCACTGCTTCGACCTCGACAGCAGGCGACAAGACGCCCTGCGAGAAAAGAACCAGGAGGACAACAACTCCGATTATCACTACAGTCGCCAGAACGATTTTTTTCCGCTTTCGCGGTTTTATGGAGAAAGTGGTTTTTTCTATCTTCAGTTTGGAAAGGTCTTCATTGGCCATGCAAATCTTCTCCTTATACTCTAATTTTCATTTCAAAACCCTTACATGCAGATATTTTATTATAATATCCTGAACAGAGCTATGATAAACATATTTATTTCTCTGAAATACTCGGAACGAAAGAAGATATTGTGAGAAAATTTATTGTCCGTGACATGGGTATCCTTCTTCCTGATCTGATGCGAATAATTTGCATCCTTCTTTTTCTCACCCTGTTCCATATACCCGTCAACGCCCGAACACCTGAAAAGGTTCTGGAGCAGAACAAGGCTATTGTGACCGTTTCGGTGCAGGACAAGGACAAACGGGATATTGCCATGGGACGCGGATTCATTCTGGACAAGAGCGGCATAATCGCAACCAATTGCACTCTCATTGCAAAATGGCTTGAACAGTCCCGGAACAGGCTTAAGGTGGAAACCGAAAACAGGCTTATTCTGCCGGTCGCAGAACTCATTTCATCGCGGTGCGAGAACAATCTTGCGCTGATCAAAATACATACGGAAGATCTTCCTTCTGTCACGGTCGCCAGGGAATATCAGCTTGAACAGGGGAAACAGGTCTTTTTCCTTTCAGAAAAAACAGCAGAAATAACTCCTGCTTCAGTTATCACCATAAAAGAGGCGATTGCAAAAGGCAGGCTCTACAGGATTCCCCTTCCGGTTGCCCCTGAACTGAGCGGGAGCCCCCTTTTTAATAAAAAGGGGGAAGTCGTCGGCGCCGCTGTTTTTTTGCCCGGTAAAAAAAAATCCTCTTCAGCTGCCGCCTCACTCATACCGATCCTGCAACAACTCGACAGCTACAGAAAACCGGTCAAGAAGAAAGAGAGCGTCTGTGTCCCCGAGACAGAAGAGAAAAAGCCGGAGACTGCTGATGAATTCATCGCGCTGGCGTTCACCTATTCCAAACAGGGACAGTATGCGAAGGCTATCGATGCATACAGGCAGGCGTTGCAGAAGGGAGATCAATCGGCGTCACTCTATAATAAACTTGGCGTGGCATACCTCATCAACGGCAACTATGCCTCGGCACGTGAAACGTTCGAGATGGCATGGTCGCTGGACCCTCAGGATCCGGTCACCTATTATAATCTGGGGATCACGAATGCTCTCATGGGAGAAAAAATCACGGCTTATGAATATTATAATGTACTCAAAACACTTGATGCGGACCTGGCAGAGAGCCTGAAGGAATTAATCGATTGAATACAGAGAATATATATCGGCTTTTTATGGAAGAGATTGCTCAGCTTGTTCAACAGTATGGGCTTGAGGAAGATCCGGAGCATGTGATCATTCCCTATACGGACAAAGACGGGCGGAAAAAACGGTGTTACCTGTTAAAAAGAAGGTTTATCAGGATTCTCTATGCAGAAGGTCATTCCATCGATTATCCCCTTGCTCATGTGATTGAGGCAACGGTCAGGCATCCTGAACTCCGCCTGAGTGAAGCCCTGGATCTCCTGTACCGCGAGCTGGATATAAAACCGCCGGAGCCGCCGGAGACAGAGAATTCTGAGTAAAATGAAAAAATCCGCACGGTTCTTGTCATTCCGGCTTGTCCGGAATCCTTCCCGGTACTCTGGAAGTTATTCAGGAAAGATTCCCGACAAGCGGGAATGACACAAATGGAATCCTGCAAAAAGCCACAGGGCAATATCGGGGTAAAATCTGCTCCTATGGTTTTATCTCTATCGGTGTTCCGTCCGGGACAAGCTTCCAGATTTCCTCAATCTCCGGATTTGTAACCGCAATACATCCATCTGTCCAGTCAGCATACCGGTGCAGAGGTCCGATATATTTCAGATCATCGGGCAATCCGTGGATCATGATATCACTGCCGGCAGATGCACCGTTCCTTTGCGCATAAGAGGCATCAGATTCATTGGGATATGATATATGGATTGCCTTGTGGAATTTACTGTCAGCCTTCCGCGCATCGAGAATATATATCCCTTCAGGTGTCTTTTTATCCCCGGCTGCAGTCTTCCGGCCTACCGGTTGTCTGCCCAGGGCTACTCTGTATGCCCTGAGGATCTCTCCCTGGCTCAGCAGGAGCATGAGTCTTTTGCTTTTCAGGACTACGACTTTATCGGCCTGAACCAGGGAAGCAGAAACCTTTGCCGGCACACCGGCCGATACAATAAAGAACAGGAGGATAGCAAGCGCTGCCGGCTTCAGCATCTATTTCTTAGACCAGTTTCCATTCGCATCCTGGATCCACCAGCCCTTTTTGGCTGAATCGCGTCTGATCGATGCAAACTGCTCAACAGCCTGTGGGGTCACCTGTTTGAGATTCTCTTCATTTTCCGGGACCCTGTTTATCCGGATAATTGCCTTGGTCATACCTTGCATCACCGTCTGCCTGTCCTGGTTTTCGCTATCAAAAAGGCCTTTGTCGGACGGGGTTAATGTGCCCTCCCGTACTACAAGCACCCCCTTGTTCCCTTCACCCACAACGCCGCTGTCCCGCAGCCTGTCTATGTCAGCAATCCGTGCACCCATATCTTTATATGCGTTCACCACATCAGGCATCTTTTTTACGATCTCGGCAATTTTTTCCGCAACTTCTGATTCCTGGGCATATGCCGAAGGAACCAGCTCAAACCGTATTGAGCTTTCCGGTTTGCCTTCCGGTTTCGTTTCGTCGGTCTTCTGGTCAGTCCCCATGAGTTCTTTTTCCAGAGTTTTGTATGCTTCCTTCACGTCCTTTTCCGGAAAATAGATGTTGACGGTAATAACAGCACATGAAACCAGAACGAATAGCAGTGTTCCTGCGAGCAAGGCAATTTTTCGTTTCATACTCTTTACCTCCTTTTTATTTACCGTTATATTCATTCTCATTCTTTCTCCTTCGCCCTTTGGGCTGCCTCCACAATGGACCACATGAGATGGTCTATCGAAACTCTGTTGTTGAACGGAGCAACCTTCACGGAGAGATCCCGTATGCCGAATAAATTTTTATTCGAAATTTCGAGTTCTTCGAATATAACATACCCTTTCTGCAGATAGAGAGTCATTATTCCCTTATCGAAGTCCCTGTCTCCGAGATAGACCTTTAATGAAGGACCCCCTATCTTCTTGAGAAATTCTTTGCTGATCCTCGTTTTTTCATCGTCAGCGCCGTAGCTCCAGAAATCAGCTTTCCCGATCAGTCCTGATATTCCCATACCTGAGCCTTTCAGTGTTGCCACTCCGTCCACCTTTCCGGAAATATATCCCTTAATGGGCTCAATGCTCGCACAGAGCTTCGTAAGGCTGAGCCCTTCCAGATGGAGACCAGCCCTGTAGTGCAAGCCATCTGCAAGACTGATGACCGCGGAACCGTTCAGCCTTCCTCCAAATATATTACCACTAAACCTTCCGACGTTCAAAACCCCGCCTTCCTGTTTTATCCAGACATGGATATCTTTCAGGAACTGAAACCCGTAACTGAACTTACCTGCGGTGAGTTCACTATATCCTTCTCCTGAAAATTCACGGGAATAGATCCCCCTCAGATTCTCAAATTCCGCACTATTATGTGGTTGAAGTTTTATCTCACCCTGATATTCTTCCCTGTCCTTTCCTGCTATTTCTTGAGGGGACGAGGGAGACCCCAGCGTCTTCCTGTATGCAACAGGGACAATCCCGTTC
>JAKLQR010000194.1 GCA_022013235.1 Thermodesulfovibrionales bacterium
ATGAACAGAAAAAATTCGTAGAGGAAGTCTATATACCGGACGTCCTCGCATTTGGAACAGGACCTCTCTGGAAACTCGCCACCATGGGCGTTGGAGGAGGTCACTATAATTATCTCTCCTATGGCGCGTTCGAGAAAGACTCTTCCGGAAAAGACCTTCTCTTCCCGCCGGGTGTCATTGTCGGGCTGGATCCTGCAAGTATCAATGTTGAGAAATTTAACCCTGAAAAGATTACTGAATCAGTAAAATATGCATGGTATAAAGAGAAAGTACCCGTACACCCTTATAATGGAGAGCAGATATTCAATCTCGACAAGAAAGGAGCATATTCCTTTGTGAAAGCTCCGCGATACGAAGGCAATCCCATGGAGGTCGGACCGCTTGCAAGGATGATAATATCGAAGAACAAGGATTTACTCGGGCTTGTGGAGAAAGGGGCAAAGCCCGGTGCTGTTGCCCGTCACGCAGCCCGTGCCCTTGAGACCAAGCTCGTGGTTGATGCCTGCTATAACTGGCTGGATCAATTACAGGCTGAGATGACGAAACCCGGCTTTAAGATTCACGATACCGAACACTGGAATCCGCCTTACAGCGGCATGGGAGTTGGTTTCTTTGAACCCCCACGGGGAGCGCTCGGCCACTGGATTAAGATAAAAGACCATAAGATCGAGAATTATCAGGCTGTTGTCCCCTCGACCTGGAATGCTTCACCGAGATGTGAGAACGGTGTCCGTGGCCAGTACGAGGAATCTCTTATCGGTGTGCCGGTGCCGGACCCCGAGAATCCGATCAATGTGGTAAGGGTTATTCGTTCTTTTGACCCGTGCCTTGCCTGTGCAATTCATATTATCGACCCGCAGACAAACGAGGTCAGAAAGTTTATTGTTGAATGACGGAAGAGCCAAGGGCTTTCGATCAGCATAACTCAGGGGGAGACGACGTCTCCCCCGAAAAAATTGTTATCCTCTGCGTGGGCAACGTGCTCTTATCAGATGAAGGAGTGGGTGTGCACGTGGCCAATGAGCTTCTGAAGATTAATTTCCCTCCGAATGTTTCCGTATTCGAAGGGGGTACTGACGGCTTCCGCCTCATAGACATCATCACCGGGGCTGACCGCCTTATTGTTGTAGACGCGGTGAAAGGCGGCGGAGACCCGGGGTCTCTCTACCGCTTTGATATCGACGATGTAACACATTCACCAGCGGGCTTCAAGACTTCCGTGCATCAGATCGGTATCCTGGAGGTTATCCATTTATCCGAACTGATAGGGAAAAAACCCCGGACAACGATCATCGGCGTGGAGCCGAAGTCCCTCGATATGAGTATGGAGCTGACACCGGAAATCCAGGCCAAGATGCCGCGGATTCTCGAACTGGTACAGGCAGAAATCTACCGTTCAGTCTGATTTTGCCCTGCCGGGAGCCTTCTTCTTCTTCTGAACTGCTTATCTGTTTTTCAATAAAAACGTATAAACCGGAATAATCAATAATTAATTATTCTATAATAATGCTTATGATGCTGACTGAATACCCCAGGAACTTTTACCCGTAATCCATGTCCAAGAAACTGCTGTCAGGTCTTATCATATTCTCGACGATAGCCGGGGTCATCGGAGGTTTCATAAACTGGACCGTTTCCGACCTGCCGAACATAAAACTCCTGGAGGAATATGCTCCGATGGAATCGTCCCGTGTGTACTCGAGCGACGGAAAAGTCCTGGCAGAACTTTACGTAGAAAGAAGGACATTCATCCCCTCATACAATATCCCTGATTTTGTAAAGAAGGCGTTCATATCGGTAGAGGACGAGAGGTTCTATTATCATCCCGGAGTCGATTTTATCGGTATCATGAGGGCGCTCTGGAAGGATATTAAGGCAGGAGGGATTGTTGAGGGGGGCAGCACCATCACCCAGCAGCTTGCACGCATGCTCTTCCTGCAGCCGGACAAGAGCATCAAGCGAAAGATCAAGGAAGCGGCCCTGTCGATCAAGATAGAACAGCGGTACACAAAGGATGAGATATTGGGGATGTATCTGAATCAGGCTTATTTCGGTACACGGGCATACGGGATTGAGGCTGCATCACAGACATATTTTGGAAAAACTACCAGAGATGTCACTCTTGCAGAAGCCGCTCTCCTTGCGTCAATGCCGAAGGCTCCGTCGGTCTATTCCCCTTTCAGAAATCCGGAAAAAGCAAGGGACAGAAGGACAACGGTTTTACAACAGATGCTGGACCAGAAATTCATTACCGAAGAGCAGTTTCGTCAGGCGAAACAGGAACCTTTACCGGAGACCCCGCATTTCAGAAAATACGACGCCCCTTATTTTATCGAAACGCTCAGACAGGCCCTTGAAATAAAATATGGCAACGGTCTCTATACAGAGGGCTACAAGATTTACTCAACGGTTAATTCCGTTATGCAGCAGGCGGCAGAAGAGGCGGTGAGAAAAGGCGCAGCTATTGTCGAAAAAAGGACAAAACCCGGAATTGAAGCGGCGCTGCTTGCCGTCGATTTAAGGACCGGCCAGATAAAAGCGATGGTCGGGGGTGTCGATTTCTGGAAGAACCAGTTCAACAGGGCGACACAGGCGTTGAGACAACCGGGTTCTGCATTTAAACCGTTTGTCTATATCACCGCTATCGAAAACGGGATGACTTCTGAGCAGATGATCAGTGATACCCCCATTTCGTTTCCCGGGGCAAGGTCAGGACAGACGTGGAGACCAAAAAATTATGACGGACAGTATCATGGGAGTGTCACCCTGAAGACAGCGATGGCAAAATCCCTGAACGTTGCTGCGATCCGGCTTGCTGCGAACACAGGGGTGGAAAATATAATCGTGATGGCGAAAAAACTCGGGATTCAAAGTACGCTCCAGCCTTATCTGCCTCTTGCAATCGGCGCTTCGGATGTTACCCTTATGGATATGGTTACGGCATATGCTGCATTTGCGACAGGGATGAGAACAAAACCTCAGTTTTATGAGAAAGTGTTGAACAGGGACGGTATCGTGATACAGGAAGCGGCTATCGAGCAGGAAGAAGTCCTCTCTGAGAAGGCGGTGAATGAGATGAAGATACTGCTCAGGGCAGTTGTTGAGGAGGGAACAGCAAAGAAGGCAAAAGAATTAAAGAGAGATCTCTATGGAAAAACCGGAACAACAAATGATTACACCGATGCATGGTTTGTCGGGTTTGACGACAGGCTTGTCGTGGGAGTATGGGTTGGAAGGGACAACCATACCCCGATCGGCGCAAGACAGACAGGATCGAGCGCCGCGCTTCCTGTCTGGATCGAATTTATGAAAAGAGTGCCTCAACAAATTCTCGCGGATCAAAATCCCTGAGGTCGTCGATACCCTCGCCGACTCCAATCAGCCGTACGGGGATCCCAAGACCTCTCCTGATGGCGACGACGATTCCTCCCTTGGCGGTGCCGTCGAGTTTCGTAAGGGCGATTCCGGTTACTCCCACTGCTTCATTGAACAACTTGGCCTGACTGAGTGCATTCTGACCGGTTGTTGCATCGACCACAAGGAGCACCTCCTGGGGTGTGCCTGGCATCGCTTTCTCTATAGATCTTTTTACCTTTTTCAGTTCTTCCATAAGGTTGCTTTTCGTATGCAGACGCCCTGCGGTATCGATAATCACCACATCTATGCCCCTGCTCTGTGCTGCCTTGACTGCGTCGAACGCTACAGCCGCGGGGTCAGAGTCTTTCTGATGCTGAACGAACTGGGTATCTGCCCTTTTCGCCCAGATTTCGAGTTGTTCTATTCCGGCTGCACGGAATGTGTCACCGGCAGCAAGAAGTACGGACTTCCCCTGAGACCTGAACCTGCTCGCAAGTTTCCCTATAGTTGTTGTCTTGCCCACCCCGTTTACGCCGATTGCGAGAATGACGAAAGGTTTGGCTCCATGCACGAGTATGGGCTGAGATTCTCCAAGGATATTGGTCATCTCATTCTTCAGGAGTGCTTTTACCGAGTCAACATCAGTCACATCTCCTATCCTGGCCTTTTCCCGGAGTCTTATCATGATGCCGGACGCAGCGGTTGTGCCGATATCAGACATGATGAGTGTCTCTTCGAACTCTTCCAACGCCTCTTCATCGATCTTGCGGCCGGTAAATATGGTCTCGACTTTGTCTATAAAACCCTGGCGTGTTTTTGTAAGGCCCTCTTTCAGACGATCGAAGCCAGCTTTCGATAAA
>JAKLQR010000195.1 GCA_022013235.1 Thermodesulfovibrionales bacterium
TACTGCTGTCTGGTCTGCTGAGAATCGGCCTTGCCTGGATCATTGTCCCTCCTCTTTCTCTTTGAAAAAGTAGGTTGATCATGACCCCAAGCGGCTCTAACAATCAATCAATTTTGTTACGTATAGCACATAGAAGTCCTCACACCTGATATTTCTCAATGCTATTGATTCTCGTAATAAACACCTGTGAAGTTTGCTACAATGGAGTAGCGTTCTAAAGATAAGAAACATTTACGACATACGTTAAGGAGGCTTCAATGAATTTATTCATGAAAACGATTGTCTCTCTTATAATGATTTCATGTTTAGGGTGTGTTATTGACAGAGTTCCTAAATCCAGTGACAAAGTTGCTATATGCCATAAAGGGAAAACTATCCATGTTGATGACTCAGCGGTGAAAGCACATTTAAAGCATGGTGATTATATAGGATACTGTAAATAAAATTAGTGCCCTTTTGCATTACATCTAATGCACAGTAGAGTTCCACGGTGTTTACCCGTGGGTGAATGATACTATATTGTCAATGACAAGGAAAGGAATTGTGATATGTTGAGAAAATTAGTTTTAGCAGTTTTAACCGTTATTTATTTAATAGTTTTGACTGGTTGTCACACGCTTCATGGAGTAGGAAAGGATGTCGAAAGCGCTGGGGAATCCATTCAAAAAGCTACTGATTGAAATGCAAGGAATTGAGAAACGCTTGTTTTCAGACTCTCTATAGCACTTGCAGCCTGAAGAAAGTGAAGCCATTTTTATTTTGCCGATAGATCTTTTGAGCTTCGCATGTTAACCATGCCAATATATAAGACTTATTGAGTATTTAAGATTACTATTGAAAAAGGGATGCACGTTGGCCTCAGAATTTTTATGTAACTGATTTAACAATCAGGAGGTTTTATGGATCAATCGTCTGACTATATCAAAATGTGTGAAAGTTCAAAAGTATTGCAAAAGCAGTGGAAACCTGATTTTGGAGACTTTTTTGTCTCGATGTCGTTAGGCTTGACTTCCCCATGTCAGCCAATTGTAAGTGATCTTGAAAAGAAGAAGACTTACTTAAAAACAATAAAGGCTGTTTGGCTTCCAAGACAAGACCAGCTGCAGGAGATGGTAATAGAAAAATATGCAACGCCCTGGGATTTAGCCATAGCATTCAGTAATGTTTTAATGGGCGATAATGCATCATACTTTGATAATTTTGATAGTATGGAAAAACTATGGATTACTTTTGTCATGCTTGAAAAACGCAAGAAGAAATGGAAAGACGGAGAGTGGGTCTAATATGAATGAAGTATTGAAAGACCTCTATATTTCCATGAAAGGGAAAAAGAGCTTATTCAATTTTCTGAGTGATGAAGATATCGAGAATTTGTCCGCTTTTTTTGAAAGCAAGAATATCCCTGCAGGCGAGTCTCTCTGGAAAAAAGAGGACCCTTTCGATTATATAGCTATTATTGCTTCAGGAAAAGTGGAAATAAAAAAAGAGGCGGAGTTCGGGGGCATGAATGTGATTATGGGCAAATATAGCAGGGGGGCATTATGCATCCTTGATGAAAGTCTCAGGAAAGTTACCGCGGTAGCACTTGAAGATGTCTCCCTCGCGATTATTACTCAGGAAAGCCTTGATAAACTGATCGCCACAAATCCTGAATTGGGAGCCAAACTCCTGAAGGGTATGCTACTTACGGTATCAGATCGTTTAAGAAAATCCTTTGATCGCATTGTAACGTTCTTCTGATCTGTTTTATTTCGTTGACTCACTGAATTATAATGGATGTATTTGCTCCTGCTTTATTAAGAGTTACCATGAAAGGTGAAGAATGAACTGGTATCAATCAACTGTTAAGGAAATATTTGAAAAGCTTAGGGTGTCAGAGAGCGGCCTATCCGATTCAGAGATCAAAGAGCGCCTCCTGCAGTTCGGTTTGAATAAATTCATTGATGAAGAGAAGACAAGCAGACTGAAAATACTTATCCACCAGTTTACCAGTCCACTTATTTATATCCTGCTCATCGCCGGTGTGGTGACAATTTTTCTAAAGGAGTATATAGACTCGGGAGTAATCTTTGCTGTTGTAATACTGAATGCAATTATCGGATATATACAGGAGTACAAGGCAGAGGAGAGTGTCAGGGCCCTCAAAAAAATGGTTGTTCCAAAAGCTAAGGTTCTGCGGGAAGGAAAAGAGAAGGAAATTAATAGTGAAGATCTTGTGCCGGGGGATATTGTTTTGCTTGCATCAGGAGTGAGAGTGCCTGCAGATCTCAGACTGTTTAAAACAATTGAACTGAGGGTTGAAGAGGCAATGCTGACCGGAGAGTCCCTGCCTGCTGAAAAAGTAACTTCCCCGATCAAAGAAGCAAACCTGACACCCGGTGATCAGAAAAATATGGCATTTATGGGCACAATTGTCGTATGCGGGAGGGCGAAAGGCGTTGTTGTTGAGACAGGACATAGCACGGTCCTCGGACAGATTGCCACCGAAGTCAGGGAAGTGGCAGTGGTGAAGACCCCCCTGCAGTATAAACTTATGCGGTTTGCGAAATTAATAGGAATTCTCGTAATAGCCTTTTCAGCCTTGGTCTTTGGATTAGGAGTATTGTTGGGAGGAAAGGCCTCCGAAATGTTTATGATTGCCGTGGCCACGGCAGTATCGGCAATTCCTGAAGGGCTTCCGGTCGCGGTAACGATAGTGATGGCTATCGGTGTTGCGAGGATGGCAAAGCGAAATGCCGTCATAAGAAAATTGCCTGCGGTTGAGACACTCGGAAGCACAACCGTTATAGGGTCGGATAAGACCGGCACCCTCACAAAGAACGAGATGACCGTAAGGGTGGTGTACGATGGGGAAAAGGCATATAGAATAAGCGGAATCGGTTATGAACCAAAGGGGGAAATCCTCTATCAACTGGAACCGGTCGATATCAAGGCGTCTGCGAACCTGCTTATGGTCTTTAGGATAGGCATGCTCTGCAATGAATCCAATATTTATGAGGAGGAAGGTGAGTTTAAGGTAGATGGTGATCCGACAGAAGGGGCATTAATCGTTTCTGCAATGAAAGCAGGTCTTAACCTTATAGAAGAAACTAGACACTATCCTCAAACAGCAATAATACCGTTTGAGTCTGAGCATGGGTATATGGCGACTCTTCACA
>JAKLQR010000196.1 GCA_022013235.1 Thermodesulfovibrionales bacterium
CACCGGCAAAGAGATCGTAGCCGAAATTGTGGTTATCAGCGAAAGTCCGGCAATACTTGTAGGGAGATAGGGAGCCGAACCGTATAATTACACCGGTATAATAGGGCTTATTGCGATTGTGAGAGGCCAGGCGTATGTTCCTGGCCTTATTTTTTTAGAGAGCACCACCCGGTAGCTCAGTTCCAGCAGAAGAGGGTCCCTCCCGTGATAGGGCTGAATAACGGAACCTCCATAGGTGTCGACGACAATATCTTTGTCGAAGCCTTTCACGATCACCTTGTTGAAGGGGGTTGTGAGACCATGAAATATAACCATATACCCTGAAAGATTGGTGTTCTGGATTTCAAGGCGGGCGGCAACCGGGACATCGACATACCCCTTGAGGATGTCGGCATAGGTTACCACGAGATCGGAATGATGAAACAGGACCTTGAGCGCTGAAAGGGTCTCTCCGGCTGACATAGCGGTCATGGCGCTTTCACCGGAACGCGGGGCAGTTGACACGGGTTCTGCAGACTGCGTCGCTGACAGAGGGCCGAATGAAAGGATTGCGATCAGTGCGCAAGTGAGAAGTTTTTTCTGCAGCCTGACTCCCTGTGATAATTGTTCAGGCCTGAGAAACCCTGCGCCAATCAGAACGTCCCCAATGTTCTGACGGGTTCTCTGCTGCTTTGCGAGGGCATGCTCAAGCTGACTCCGGGTTATCTGGTTCGTCATAACCATGATTTCACCCAGCCTGAGCCGGTTCGATGCCTTTTCCCTGTCGGTCTGATATCTCTGGAATTTCAGAAGCGCCCTCAGTTCTTTGTCGCTGATCAACCCGAGACGAAGGAATACGTCGCCGAGTGTCTCTCCTGTCTGATGCTGGATCTCCAGTGCTTCATCAAGCTGTTGAGCCGTGATCCGTTTCCCGAGAAGCAGCAGTTCGCCCATGAGGCGTCGGACGCCGGCTGCGAGTTGGACCGCCTGATCGGGAGACGACAAATCCCCGCTGATTGAGAGGACAGCCCTGAGGTCATGAGGGTCGAGAACGCCCATCCTGACAAGGATGTCGCCAAGGAGTTCATTGGTATGCCTCTGCTCATGGAGGGCATTCTGAAGGTCTTCCGGCGTAATGAATTCACCGTCAAGCAGTATCTGGCCGAGAGGACGCCTCAGAACCCTGCATCCTTCATCCTGCATCTTGTCATACAGTGTAGTCATATATCCTCAAATTTAATTTAGCAAATATCTTGCCAGGAATCCAGAAAAAACAGAAAAACAGTGAATTAGTGAAATAGAAAAACAGCAAAAAAGTGAAGTCGTAAATTATTAACCAGACAAGCAAATATTTTAATGTCATTCCCGCAAGTGAAGCGCGTCGGGAATCCTTCCGAATATCGGCGCATGCAGACAAGAATCGAAGAAGGATTCTCTATGAGTCTTAGACCGGACAAGCCGGAATGACAGCACTGTAAATCTTTTATATGTTTACTTGCCGGAGTAATAGTGATGAGTGAGATAATTTTTTCCCTTTTTTCCTCTTACTACTCCACTACTAACTATTTCACCATTTCACTTTCTTACGTCTCACTTCTCCTATACCCTGTTGTAGTTGACTGACTGCTCGATTCCTTCTATGCGAAAGAGGGGGTCTCCCTGCAGCAGTTCTTTCAGCCTGTCTGACGGAATCTGGTTATAAAAAACCGGTTTTATGAACGCCGGGTCTTTGTGCTTGTCTATGAGGTGTGCATGCAACGAGCTGTCGCCGATAACAATGTCCGCAATCTGGAGCGACTTGTAGAGTCTGATATACGTGTTCACCCCCACGCTGTCCGGCAGGGGTCTCCGCAGTGTATCGAGGTATTCAAGGATTTCAGACTCTTTCTCATAGGGGAAACCGGTAAGGAAATCGACGGCCACTTTCAGTCCGCATGATTTTGCACCGAAGAGAAATTTTTCGACATCAACCCAGTACATCGGGCATTTCTTCCAGGAGTCCACGGTTATGGTAATGAGATAAACGCCGGTCTCCTTCATGAGACGGAAGAGTTTTGCATTGAAATTCGCCGGCTTCATATATGCGGCCCATTGCATATCCATCCCCGTTTTTTTCAGGGCGGCGCAGAAGTCAACCGCATATTCGAGGCTCTCGTTAAACTCGGAATCGCAGAGGTGGAAATGGTTGAACCCGGCATCGACAAATGTCTTTATCTCGCTGATCACGTCGGCAGGCTCCTTGAATGCAACCCTCGAACGGGCTTCAAGACAGTAGATGCAGGAAGAGCTGCACCCCTTGTGTGTCTCGAAGCCTATAACGCCTCCGTTCCTGCAATACTGATCGTGGGACAGGTCAAACGGTCTCCGGCGGCAGGGGACAGGGGCGGGATATTTTCCATGGAACACTTTTTTCTTTTCCATACCGTTTTCGAAATGCTTGAGCACCTCGTGGACCGCATATTCACCGGGGCCGCTGACAGTATAATCGGCATTGAGATATTCGGAGATTCCTTCAGGAAAAGTGGCAATACCCGCGCCTCCGACAATTACGCTCAGTCCATGCACATTCTTTATGTGACCTATGACTGTACGTATGTCATCCAGGAAAAATTCATTCGTATGGAAGAGAACGGTGTCG
>JAKLQR010000197.1 GCA_022013235.1 Thermodesulfovibrionales bacterium
AGCAGATGATCGATGAGGTTGCACACGAGATACGGAACCCGCTTACTTCAATAGGAGGGTTTGCGCGGAAGGTTTTCCAGAAACTTCCTGAAGATGATCCGAACAGAAAATATATGCAGATGATCATAGAAGATGTTGCAGTGCTTGAAGAGATGATCAGGCAGCTCATCGAACTTAAATCTATGGAGATATCTCAAAAGGAGCCTGCAAATATTAATGAGATCGTTCTTGATTCCCTGAAGGTATTCGAGAAGGAGTTGACAGACAAGAACATCAGGGTGACGACGGAACTCATGAATGATGTCCCTATCCTGTCAATTGACAAGAAACTCCTGAAAAGGGCTTTCTGCAATATGATTAAAAATGCCGTAGAGGCTATGGAGACCACTGAAAAAAATCTTACAATAAGTACCATGACCGGCAGTGAAAATCTGAGAGTTCAGATTACTGATACCGGAAAAGGAATCGAAAAGGAAAAGATAAAAAATATCTTCGACCCTATGGTCTCTTCAAAGATATACAGTCCGGGACTGGGACTCACCTTTGCATTGAAAATAGTCCAGTATCATAACGGGACCATCTCTGTGGACAGTGAGCCGGGCAGAGGTACAACTTTTATTGTAAGGCTGCCGCTCAAAAGATCATAGCCGTCTATGCAGACTTGTTTGACTTCAGCGTCCTGAGACGGACAATCTCTTCCTGGTAGCCATAAATATGGGCTCCTGCGCTGTAGGCATACATCGGACCGTTCTCCAGGTCTGTTTCCGAAGCAACAAACTGCTTCAGGAGTTCTATTCCGCCGAGGTTTGTCGGAAAACCCGCCCATAAATCCCAGGACCTGAAATAGACGCTTACCGTGAGAATAAGCTTATCTCCCGAAGGTATGACCTTGAAATCAATAAGCCTGAGGCAGGGAGGGTCGAGCTTGCCGTCCTTGCCGTAGCAGACATCGAGGTCATGGGGAGTTGCGATCTCGACGACTGCCTGGTTTGTCAGCGGCGTTTCCTTCAGCATTCCGATAACCCGGTCAAGCTGCGTGTCGCCATTCGGCATGGAGCTTTGTATCCTGCTTGCATACGTATATGTCTCGTTCTCGGCGAGTTCAGGGTTCATAAGGTAATTTGCAAAGTAATCTTCGATGTATTCCATTGTTGTTGGAGTTGGGATACCAAGGGCGGACGGGATAGTCGGCACGATGTCGTAATATGGATGTTCAATATAAACTGCGATCCCCGGATATTGGAGCCGGTATTGTTCGTTCTCAAACGAGCCTTTTTGTATGTTCTGTGAGTAGGCCTTATCAAAAAGATTATAGATAAGCTGAAACCATGCGTCAGAAATCGTTTTGGCAATGAGACAGAAGGGTGTCATGGCGGCTATCCTTTCCATTTTGTTCTTAGTGTATCATTTTTTTCTCTCAAAAGACTTTCCTGCCAGTACTACAAAGAAGAGAGAGGAGAACAGGATCACCAGCGCGCTTGTCGCCAGTGAAAAATCAGGCGCCATGTTTCCCTGCGCATCAGGGAACAGGACGTGTTTCATGGCATCGATCCCATAGGTCAGCGGGTTGAGGTGGGCGGCTATCCGGAGAATGTCAGGCAAGAGACGGATCGGATACATCGCACCGGAAAGGAAGAACATCGGCATGATAATGAAATTCATTATTACGCTGAAGCTTTCATAGCTCTCATAGAATGTTGCGAGAACAATTCCGAAGGCTGAAATGCAGAACGACAGGCATGCGCAGATGAAGATGACAGAGAGGACCTGCATTCCATCCAGACTGAAACCGACTACCGGAAAAAACGCGAGGATAATGACAGACTGTATCAGCGAAACGATTGTTCCGCTTAACGCCTTGCCGATGACAATGGAGAACCGGGATACGGGTGCGACGAGTATCTCTTTCATGAAGCCGAATTCCTTGTCCCAGATGATCGAAATCGAGGAGAAGATAGAGCTGAACAGGATAGTCATCCCGAGTATGCCCGGAAAGATAAACTGGGTATACGGTACTCCGGCTTCCCTTGGAACGAGCCGGGATATGCCGGCGCCGACAATGAAAAGCCAAAGGAGAGGCCGAGCTATCGCGGAAAAGAGACGGCTCTTCTCCCTGACGAATTTCTTCAGTTCCCGTGCGACAATCACATAAATTGCATTGAATTCCATAGTATGCCTTGATACTCTATCAATCTATGAACAATGAGCTATGAGCTATGAACTTCTTCAATGTCTCCTCCGGTATGCACGGACTGACTCTTTGACGTTGTCCCCGCCGGTTGCTTCTTCATCTCTGATCGCTTTTCCCGTGAGATTGAGAAATACATCATTCAGGGTGGGTCTCTGTATCCGGATAGAGAGTACCTTATCGCCGATTGTTCGTATCATTTCCGGAATGCAGGTATCGCCCATTGGACAGGTCATGGAGAGCTCGCCTTCTTTTTCCGTCACGCCCAGTTTGAATAACCTTTCGAGTTCCTGTTTTGTGCTCAGGTTGTCGGTAGTTTTGATATACACGACGTCTCCGCCTATTGCTTTTTTTAGTTCAGACGGCGTGTCAAGAGCGATGATTTTTCCATTGTCTATGATAGCGATCCTGCTGCATACCTCGGCCTCTTCCATATAATGAGTCGTCATGAAAATAGTCACGTTATGTTTCCTGGGAAGCTCAGAAATAAATTCCCAGAGATTTGCCCTGCTCTGGGGATCGAGGCCGAGCGTCGGTTCATCGAGGAAAAGGATTTTCGGCCTGTGAATAAGACCACGGGCTACTTCAAGCCTTCGTTTCATGCCGCCGGAGAATTTCTTTACGAGATCGTCTTTTCTTTCATATAAATCAATAAACCGCAGGACTTCTTCAACACGTTTTTTTCGTATGTCTTTTCCGACATTGTAGAGATA
Organism: Thermodesulfovibrionales bacterium; assembly: GCA_022013235.1. Classification (GTDB taxonomy): domain Bacteria; phylum Nitrospirota; class Thermodesulfovibrionia; order Thermodesulfovibrionales; family SM23-35; genus JAKLQR01. Next base: position 2,902 of record JAKLQR010000197.1, read on the forward strand.
TGCATGGAACATGAGATTTTCCTGAGCGGTCAGGTCTTTATCGAGAGTCGTATCCTGAAAAACGATCCCGATAGCCTTTCTGACTTCAGAAGGTTCGTTCATGCAGTCATGACCGGCAATGGACGCACTGCCGGATGTCGGTGAAAGGAGCGTGCAGAGGATATTAATAGTTGTGGTTTTCCCTGCACCGTTTGGACCGAGAAAGCCGAAGATGCTCCCCTCTTCAACTTCAAAAGAAACATCATTGACAGCAGTTATATTCGCAAACTTCTTTACTAACCTCTGGACTTTGATGATAGGCACATATGAAGTTTACCATGAAAGAATCCAAATCCGCCCCAATAGCATAACGCATGTCAGACGAATTAAGGGAGGAAGGTCAGCACTTTTTTCTGGGATTGCCCGAATCCCGGTGATTTGTCCTTCAGGTGGGAATCCCCAGCTTCGGGAAGACAAGAAACTGCAGAACGAGCCATACTACAAGGACGATTAAGCCTATGATCCAATCCCAGTCTTTCATTTTTTCTTCTTCAACTCCTCTTTTCTCTATATTATCATAGAAACAGCAGGTTTTTTCCCGCATAAAAAGTGGTATTATATTTTTGTGAAAGAAAAAGAAAATGGGTCATTGCTCGATATCCTCTCTGCAGAAGGGCTGCTCACTGAAGAACAGGTTAAATTAGTCAGGACGAGAGAAACCCTCCAGAGATCAAAGATCCTGAAATCAAAAACTCCCGGGATACGTCATGCGATCGTTGACCATTCGGTTATTTCCCTGATTGATGTTATCGAATCGCTCAAAATAACCTCTCCGGGGGCAGCGGGGAAGCTGCTCACCGCTGATGTTATCATGATGACAGTTGCCAGACATCTCAATATTCCCTTTGTGCGGATTGACCCGCTGAAGCTGGATTATGAAACGGTCACCAGGATCATTTCGCGTCCCTATGCGATCCGTCACCAGATTGTTCCCATTGCGCTTGCCAATACTACGCTGACTGTTGCCACTGCCGATCCATTCGACAAGGAAGCAGTTGACTGGATAGAGCGCGTTTCCGGATATAAGGTTGATATCGTTGTAGCCACCAAAGAAGACATCATGAAGATTATTACAGAGTTCTTCGGGTTTAAATCCGCTATTACCTCAGCCGATAAAGAAATCGATACGAGGACTGACCTCGGCAATCTCGAGCAGTACATCAAGCTCAAGTCTATCACGGAACTTGAAGCGACTGATCAGCATATTGTCAATGCGGTCGAATATCTGCTCCATTATGCCTATTCCAGCAGGGCTTCGGATATCCATATCGAACCGAAACGGGAGTTCAGCCTTATCCGGTTCCGGATAGACGGCATCCTCCACAATATTCATAAAATACCGAAGGCTGTCCATCCTCCCATTATTTCCAGGATAAAGATGCTTGCACGGATGGATATCGCAGAAAAAAGGAGGGCGCAGGACGGAAGAATCAAGACCGGCTATGAAGGGAAGGAAGTCGAGCTTCGTATCTCCACACTCCCTGTTGCATTCGGCGAGAAAGTGGTTGTAAGGATATTTGATCCCGTACTGTTGATGAAAGACATCGAGGCTCTGGGCTTTTTCCCGAAAGAGCTTAAGCTGGTGAAATCATTCATTGCAAATGCCCATGGCATCATCCTCGCAACAGGGCCGACAGGAAGCGGCAAGACCACCACCCTCTACTCACTCCTTAAGATGCTCTCCACCTCCGAGGTGAATGTCACGACGATTGAAGACCCCATAGAAATGATCTATGAAGGGTTTAACCAGACCGCGGTACATCCGCAGATTGACGTAACCTTTGCGAGTTCTTTGAGGACGATTTTACGGCAGGACCCTGATATTATCATGGTGGGTGAAATACGCGACCTCGAAACTGCTGAGAACGCAATACAGGCGACACTTACCGGGCACCTGGTTTTTTCTACCCTTCATACTAATGATGCGCCGAGTTCCATAACCAGGCTCATTGACATAGGAGCGAAAGACTTCCTGCTGAATGCCACACTATTAGGGGTTATTGCGCAGAGATTGGTCAGGAAGGTATGTCCGGCATGCAGAGAGGAATATCATCTGACGAAAGACGAGTGCTATATCCTGAGGCTCGATTACGAAAAAGTGAAGCAATACAAGGTTTCGCTTGGAAGGGGTTGCGAGGAATGCAGGGGCACGGGCTATCTGGGAAGGACCGGGATTTTTGAGATCATGGATATGACCGAAAAGATCAGAGAGGAAATAAATGAAAAAACGTCGCTGCTTAGTCTGAAAAAAATCGCTCTGGGACAGGGAATGCGCACCCTGAAGGAGAACGCCATCAAGAAGCTTATTCAGGGGGTAACAACAGTTGACGAAGTGGTACGGGTAACCGGTTTGGTCTAGAAGATACTACGGGAGGATAATGATGAAAGTAATTGCTTTTAACGGGAGTCCGAGAAAGAAGGGAAATACCTATCACGCGATTCAGACTGTCTTCGGGGTGCTGAAAAAAAAAAGGGATAGAGACTGAACTCATTCAGCTCGGCGGTGCAGATATCAGGGGATGCAGGGCGTGTTATAAATGTTTTGAGAAGAAAAACAGAAAGTGCATACAGAATGATGCGTTCAATCTCTTCGTAAAAAAGATGGAAGAGGCTGACGGGATCATTCTCGGGTCTCCGACATATTTCTGCAATGTTTCAACAGAACTGAAGGCCCTTATTGACCGGGCCGGACTCGTTTCTATTGCGAATGAGTATATCCTGAGACGGAAAGTCGGGGCGGCAGTCGTTGCAATGAGGAGGGCAGGGGCTGCCCATGTGTATTCGAGCATCAATTACTTCTTCGGCATTAATCATATGATCATACCGGGGTCCTCATACTGGAATCTGGGGATCGGCCTGAAACCCGGAGATATTCTCAAGGATAAAGAAGGACTTGCGACTTTCAGAGATCTTGGTGCGAATATGGCCTGGCTTCTGGAAAAACTCTGCGGATAATTCTTAGGGTTAGAGGATTTTCAGGGGTGTCTGCGCAGTTGCCTGATGGGCGCCGTATGAAATGGTAGTAATCAGAACGGCGTCGCCCCGCGATATGCTGCCGGGAATTTTGACGGTAAGTGATGAGCGGTATGTTCCCTGAGACCTTGATACTGTTTTTTCAGACAGAGGGGTCGTGCCTTCTTTTTTGGTAAAGAGATCGCGTTTTTCCTTGATTTCTACAGCATCATTGTCCGGCGGTCCGAGAACAGAATACTGAACGTGAGTGGTCGCTTCACCGCCTGTAGCAACCTGCTGTGGATCCACAGATGAATCTCTGATAACCAGTTTCTGTTCACCTTCCTTTAATTTGCGCCTGGAAAACTCATCTTCTTCGTTCAATGCCCTTCTTGCGAAATAATCGTCAAGGAATGTCCCCGCCGCAGTGCCGAGCATGCCACCGAGCATCGCTCCGGGAATACTTCCTATCGCGGCGCCGAGCGCTGCTCCCGAAACGCAGCCACCTGCCATGCCGGTTTTCATTTGTGCGCGGTCTGATAAGGAGGCACAACCGTTGAACGAGAAACAGAAGAAGGTGAGGGCTATCAGAGTGCCTATTTTGCTGTTCATTATCATAGAAAGTATTTTGTTTCTAATCTACTATCCCTGTTTCCCTTCTGTCAAATAGAAAGTATCGATTTATTGATTTTGACGAAACCCGGGACACATACAGAGAGAAGAAAAATATATTTTACAGGCCAAATATCCCGAAGAGTTTTACGATAACAGCATTTGAGACAGGAAACCCTTTCCTGGTGAGTCTTATGGAATCCCTATATATTTCCAAAAAACCTTCGTCGATCAGCTCCCTGCATAGCGCTATCCCATTCTCAGAAAAAATGGCTGACTTGTTGAGCCGTACGCCCTGCTTTTTTCTCAACCCAAGGAACAAGTGCTCTCTCAGGGAATCTTCGGGGGTAAGACGGAGAGGTTCCCTTATGGGAATGTTCCCGCTTGCTAATTCTTCAATATATTTTCCGATATCGCCTGTATTCTTTGAGCGCATGTTGTTCAGAAAAGAATGCGCCCCTGCACCGGCGCCAAGGTATTCCCCCCTGTCCCAATAATTGAGGTTGTGCCTGCACTCGTAATCCCTGAAAGCAAAATTGGAGATCTCATACTGTGCATATCCGCGGCTTTCGAGATAATCGATTCCGCAGGCATACATTGTGAGTATCTGGTCATCGTCAGGCATCTCAATCCTGTTTGAATTCAGTAAATGGAAGAAGGGCGTGTTTTGTTCGGGCGTAAGTTCATAGGTGGAAATATGCATTGGTGAAAATTCTGCTGCTTTTGCGATTGATTCAAGCCATGAGGCAAGGTCCTGGCCGGGGATTCCGTACATAAGATCGATCGAGAAATTCTCTATGCCGGATTTCTGAATCAAAGTGAGCGATCTTTGCGCATCATCTGCAGAATGGATCCTGCCCAGTGTCTTTAATTCATCGTCATAGAACGACTGGACGCCGACGCTCAGCCTGTTTACCCCTAATGAAAGCATGGTATCAATTTTTGTGCGGTCGAGAGAACCCGGATTGGCTTCGACTGTTATTTCTGCATCTGACGACAGAACGTAGTTATTCCGGACGCATTCGAGCAGCTTCCTCAAATGCTTTTCAGAAAGAATTGTCGGGGTACCGCCTCCGATATAAATGGACCGGAGTGTACCCGCATTGTCTTTTTTCAGTTCCAGTTCCCTGCAGAGGGCGTCGAGATAGTGTCCGGCCGACGATGCATCGTAGGGTACAGAGAGAAAATCACAATAGAGGCATTTTCTGAGACAAAAAGGGATGTGGATGTAAAGAAATTCAGCCATGGAGTGAGATTGAATACCTGCTCTGTCTACGCCTATTTTACCTTTAACACAGCCAGAAATGCCTCCTGCGGCAATTCGACTCTTCCGAACTGTTTCATGCGCTTCTTCCCCTCTTTCTGTTTCTCAAGGAGTTTTCTTTTCCGGGAGATGTCTCCGCCATAACACTTGGCAATAACGTCTTTCCTGAGCGCTTTCACGTTTTCCCGTGCAATGATCTTGTTCCCGATCGCGGCCTGAATGATCACTTCGAACATCTGCCTCGGTATGATTTCCCGCAGTTTTTCTGTGAGTTCCCTCCCCTTATAATACGCTTTCTCATTGTGAACAATAAGAGAGAGCGCATCGACAACTTCCCCGTTCAGAAGAATAGAGAGTTTTATCAGATCGGATTCTCTGAACCCTATGAATTCGTAGTCCATCGAAGCATATCCCCTCGAAAGAGATTTTAGCTTGTCAAAAAAGTCCCAGAGAATTTCATTGAGCGGAAGTTCATACTCAATCTTTATCTTGTCTTTTCCGATGTAGGAAAAAGTTCTCTGTACGCCCCTTTTTTCCTGGCAGAGGTCGAGTATGGGGCCGATGAACTCCTGAGGGAGAAAAATCGTGGCGAGCACAAAAGGTTCTTCAATCATTTCATGCTGGTCCGGTAAAAGGGCGGGGTTATCGACGGAGATCACCTGCATGTCAGGACCGGTAACGCGGTAGACAACGGTAGGCGCGGTGCTGAGCAGCGAGAGGTCAAATTCACGCTCAAGCCGCTCCTTGATGATTTCCATATGGAGCAGGCCGAGAAACCCGCATCTGAAACCAAAACCGAGTGCGAGCGAAGTCTCGGGTTCAAAAGTGAATGAAGCATCATTCAGCCTCAGCTTATTGAGCGCGTCCCTCAGGTTCTCATATTGATGCGATGCGGTAGGGTAAAGGCCGCAGAAGACCATGGGTTTTATATCTTTATATCCGGGGCAGGGTTCCGCCGCAGGATTATTTGCGTCGGTGATAGTATCACCGATTTTCGTATCGGCTATGCGTTTTATGCCCGCTATGATATACCCGACTTCTCCGGAAACGAGTTCATGGCGCGGTGTTATTTTCGGAGTAAAAATGCCGACCTGCGACACTTCAAATACATTGTCTACTGCCATAAGCCGTATTTTGTCGCCCTGTTTCACCCTGCCGTCGAAAATTCTGACAAGCACGATGACGCCCTGATAATTGTCAAACCAGGAATCGAAGATGAGCGCTTTCAACGGCTTATCGTCATCCCCTTCCGGCGGCGGGACCCTGTTCACAATCGCTTCAAGAATTTCGTGAGTGCCTCTTCCCTCTTTCGCACTCGTAAGAACAGCGAAGGAACAGTCCAGACCGATCGCATCCTCGATATGCTCCTTTGTTTTTTCAGGATCTGCAGCAGGGAGGTCGATTTTATTGATCACGGGAATGATCTCAAGATTATTCTCAAGGGCAAGATATGCGTTTGCGACTGACTGGGCCTCTACTCCCTGTGAGGCGTCAACAACAAGGAGCGCGCCTTCACAGGATGCAAGGCTCCGGGAGACTTCATAAGAGAAATCCACATGGCCCGGAGTATCGATAAGGTTAAGGATATATTCGTTGCCGTCGTCTGCATGATAAGTAAGCCTTACCGCATGGGCCTTTATCGTTATGCCCCGCTCACGCTCCAGATCCATGGTGTCGAGCACCTGGTTCATCATCTCACGTTCACTTAACGCACCGGTATATTCGAGGAGCCTGTCCGCAAGGGTGGACTTCCCGTGATCTATATGCGCAACAATCGAAAAGTTCCGTATTTTTTTCGCCATTTTCCCAGGGAATAAATAGTGAACTAATATTGTATCATATCCACACCGTTGTTGTACCCTCTTTCATGATTCCCCAGGCTGATTGCTTTACGCAGAAGCATCGTGTTACACTTATCGGAAGTTTACGGACAAAAATATGATCGACGATAGAGTGCAGACAGGTCTGACATTTGATGATGTGCTCCTTCTTCCTGCAAAATCGGAAGTCCTCCCGAAACACACGGACGTGAATACCATGCTTACACGGAACATCAGTATCAACATTCCCATTGTAAGCGCCGCTATGGATACGGTTACAGAGGCCGATCTCGCAATGGCCATGGCCCGTGAAGGAGGTATAGGGATTGTCCACAGGGCTATGAGCCCTGAACGCCAGAAAACAGAAATCGACAAGGTGAAAAAGTCCGAAAGCGGAATGATCATAGACCCGATTACCATAATGCCTGATGCGCCTATTTCAGAAGCGTTGGCGCTTATGAAAAAATACCGCATATCCGGAGTGCCTGTTACCGAAAAAGGGAAGCTTATAGGAATCATCACCAACAGGGA
>JAKLQR010000198.1 GCA_022013235.1 Thermodesulfovibrionales bacterium
AAAACAGCCTCGATCATCTCCTGCGGGGTGGCTCCCTTGTGGACTTTTTCAAGAACCCGTTCCGAGCCGCTCTCCAAACCGATGTAGCCAACAGTCAGCTTTCTCCGGACAAGCCGCCGGATGTCCTCATCGCTTTTGGAAAGGATATTCCGGGCATTGAAATAAACTCCTATTCTGTTCAAATGGGGGAAGGACATATTCAGAAGATCCAGAATCGGCATAAGCCTGTCCGTCGATAAGACGAGCCCGTCTCCGTCACAGAGAAAAACTCGTCTCACATCGGGGTAGGCCTCCTTAGCCAAAAGAAGATAGTGTGATCCGCTCCCCGGCCGAGCCCAAGGTGCTTCGACCTGCTTGATGCCACAGTTCTTGCATTTTATCCTCGGCACCCGGGCATGCAAGTAGGTCTCATATTGAAAAAAATTAAGATGCCGCCAGGTTCTCTCCTTTCCAGGGCTTCTCAAGGCCCAGGGCTGTTGAAAAAAGCATATGTTCATCCATCAAGACTTCTCCTGCTAACGGTGTACTTACATTGAATATTAGCATGTCTCGATGGTATGATTAAATCTTTTTACCCACACAATATGGAAGAGAACCATTTTAGTTAACAAGTTATCCGTTCTTTGTGTCTTCGAACCTTCGTGGGCCTTATGAGATATTCAGGTTATCAGGAACAATGCTATTTTTTATTATGTTCCTGCTGCTAGGGAGCTCCCTGGAGGCCCAAAGCCAATCCGCAAGCGTTGCTGTCAGAGAAGAAACAATCGTCATCCCCACATATGATATTGACGATAATCCCTACCCCGTCTTTCCCGAGACTTACTGGAGCAATGACCTTTATCCTTACACCCTTTTGGATTCTCCCTCTTTGACTAAAAAGAACAAGAGCTATCGTTTGCTGGTGTTGGAGAATGAATATCTCAGAATCACCGTTCTTCCCGAAGTGGGAGGGCATCTCTACAATTTTTACGACAAGGTAAACAAACGGGAAGCCGTTTACGTGAATCATGTCATCAAGCCTCTCACTCACGGTTTACGCTGGGGGTGGCCAGCGGGAGGTTTCGAATTCAATTTCCCTCACGCTCATTACTATTCGGCATGCGATCCGATCGACTACAGCTTGCGTAAAAATCCGGATGGAAGTGGGTCTATTTTTGAAGGTGTCCATCCACAACTGCACCACTTTGCCGCATCGATACCATTTCTGGACCATCAATGCCTTTCATAACAATGAATATACTCAGGTTGTATTTTCAGCCAGAAGGATGTTGGATCATTCGCAGAAATATGTCTACACTTATCCCATCTGGGGTGGACACGATGTGAGTTGGACCAAAAATCTATTCTCTGGAGGTTCATGGTCAGCCCTTGAACCTTACGATAACTTCTGGTGTACCTATCATCATGATATCGAAGCAGGGATGGCTCATGTGGGAGATGTTCGCGTTATTCCTGGAAGCAAGTGGTTTGCCTATGGTTCAGGAGACAGGGCTAATTACTATGGCGCCTGCATGTCCGACGAGGATGGCCCCTACATCGAGGTTGACTCTGGTTCTGATATCACTCAAATAGGATTCCGACGGTTATCGCCGTTGGGGTCTCATGGATGGGAAGAATATTGGTACCCGGTGAAAGGACTGAAAGGCGATATCGTCAAGATGACTAAAGACGCGGCCTTGAGCCTGATCCGGAATCGAGAAAATTTGGGAGTTGTGCTAAATACCACTTCTATGGTTGAGCAGGGGAAACTCATCATAAGGGTTGACGGGAAAACCATTCTGGAAGAGGCAATCTCTACCCTTCCCCTAAAGCCATATCTCAAAGAGATAGGCGAAATACAGGGGATTCTAAGCCTTTCTCTTCAAGACCGGGAAGGGAAAGAACTCCTTTCTTATACTGATAACCCCATAGATGAAAGCAAACTGCCACCTGAAGGGCCCACCGTAAAAGACGGCAAGCAAGTAATTACCAATGAAGAATACGTGACCATGCACAATGAGGACTGGTGGCCAACCCGTGGCCGGAAAATTGAAGAAATGACGGCGGAGGAGTTATATCTGGCGGGTATGCGCGAACTCAGGGAAACACGGGAACGGTTTAAGGAAGCAGAGGAATATTTCAACCTGGCTCTGCAAAAAGATCCTGAATATTCGCCGGCCAGGACCGAACTTGGAATCCTTAACATTAATAAGGGATTACGGGAGGAAGCGGAAAAAGAATTCGCTCTCTCCATTAGAAGAAATCCGGAACAGGGGCCGGCATTTTACTATCGCGCATTGGTGCGGAAGATGCTCGGTAAGACCTCACTGGCGATCAAAGATTTGTTTGAGGCGGCAAAGTACCACGAGACGTATGCCCCCGCCTATCATCTACTGGGACAAATAGCTCTGGCAAGTGGCAACCTTGACGATGCAATCTTATACTTTTCCAACGCCGCCCGCACAAGTCATTCCTCGCAAGCGCGCCTCCTCTTAGCGGCAACCTATCGGAAGCTGAAGCAGTACGAACTTGCTCAGGCGGCGCTTAGAGACATCCTTTCGGATGAGCCAATTAACTATTTTGCCGCTTACGAACTGTATCTGGTAGCCCGAGAAAAACGCCAGGACGACAAAGAGGCCTACGATCAGTTCAGGGAAATTGTACGCGATGAAGAGCAGAGTTATCTGGAATTAGCATGTCTATATATCAATTCTCGACTCTACCAAGAGGCAATTGACCTGCTCGAAAAGGTTCTTGAACTTCGAAAAGGGATGCAATGTTCTCCTCTGTTTTATTATTACCTTGGATACCTATACGAAAAGATTGGTCAAGATGCAGAGAGCAGCGAATATTTCCAGATGGCTCAGCGGATAGAGAATTGGGATTTAGTATTTCCCAATCGATTGGAAGAGATTTTTATTCTGGAAAAGGCGATCACGAGGGATCCTGGGGACTATCTGGCTCACTACGCTCTGGCCAATCTGCTGGCGGGCCGCCGCCGTTTTTCCCAGGCGCTGGAGCTGTGGCAAACTGCGGCTAAAAAAATAGATGCCCTTCCCCAGGAAAAGAAACAAGCGCTTGCAAGTGTGATAACCGTGCTCTATCGTAATATGGGACTCATTCTCTGGAAATTCGAAAAGCAACTCGACGAGGCAATTCCCTATTATGAAAAATCGATCCAGTTCGTCGGCCGGCACTTCCAACCCTACCGCGAATTATCCTCAATATACAAGGAAAAAGAGAAGACGGATAAAGCCATTGAAGTAGCAGAATCCGGACTTAATAAAGTTCGCCATGCCTACCACCTGGTGGGAAGGTTTGACCTATAAAATGCTCGGCAAGGAGAGCGAGTCAAAACAATGTTGGAAGAGAGCTACAGCGGGAAGATATGACGCCTATGACCGCGGTAAACTTTATCAAGCAAAATCCTTCAAACAATTGGGCGAAGAAATTGTTGCCAGAGAATTGATGAACGATATCCTCTTTGCTTGTCAGACGAGTACGAGGGTTATTACCGAAGGCAAAGCCCCACCCTGGTTTGCATACATCTCCTATTTGCAGGCTGAGGTCTATGAGGACTTGGGTGAGATTGAAAAAGCAAAGGAATTCTACCGTAAAGCTGTTACCATCGATCCCGCTCATACCGAGCCCGTCTACACAGATGCATCAAATAAGCTGAAGGAGTTAGAGAAAAGATAAAGATATGTTCAGGTGATAAGATAACCCGCCGTCGATCCACTTTCTCTCATCAGTTTAATCTGAGAAAGAAGTACTCTTATATAAAACAGCGGGATAATAAGCCAGGAAGTTCGGTTAGTTTATCCTGGAAAATAACAATCTGTTACCCAAATTTGTAGCCTTTCTCGGTAAAAACTCTCAAGCAAGCATCAACCACTTCAGGATCGTAAAGAACACCCCTATTCTGTGAGATTTCCTCTAACGCCTTATCTATTCCGAGAGAAGGCCGGTAAGGGCGATGAGAGGCCATGGCCTCAATCGCATCAGCCACAGCCAAGATTCTTGCTTCCATAAGAATGCCTTCACCCGATAGACCTGTAGGATATCCAGAGCCATCCATCCTTTCGTGATGTTGAAGCACAATGTCGCAAATAGGCCAGGGAAATTCCACCGTCTTCAGTATGTCATAAGCGACCTGGGGGTGAGATTTGATTATACCGAATTCGGCTTCGGTTAACCGACCGGGCTTGCTGAGAATTTCAGCAGGTACATATATCTTGCCGATATCGTGAATACGTGCCGACATGCGGATCCCCTCAACCTGTTCCTCTGAAAAGCCCATCTCTTTGGTTATGGCACAGGCAAGTTCGGCCACCCGCCGTTGATGACCAGCAGTGTAGGGGTCCCTCATTTCAACTATGGATGTTACGGTCTGGATAGTCCCCTCCATAGCCTTCTTAGACCTTTCCAGACTCTGTCCAAGTTCCTCCTCCATCTGCTTGCGCCCGGTGACGTCTTGATACATAACCAGGAATTGCTTTTCACCATCCCAGAGCACTTCTCCACGGGACACTGATAGATATCGTACTTGACCATCACTACGCACAATGCTGATCTCGTAACTAGGTGGGACATGTTCCCCTCGTTTCCTCTTCCTTATTCTTTCCCTGTGCTCATCGTAGCTCTCAGGAGTGTAACGCTGCTTTCTAGGCACAGCTTCAAGTTCCTCAACACTACTGTAGCCGTAGATATCCAGCATAGCCCGGTTGGCGTAAAGATTCTTTCCATCTTCATTAACAATACGTATTCCTAAGGGCGAGTTTTCTATTGAGTCACGGAAGTTTTGCTCCGAGATGAGTAGAGTTTCCGCCGCTCGCTTGCGTTTGGTGATGTCTTGTATGACAACGAGTTCTTCTTCTTCTTCTTCTTCTTCTGCAAAAATGATTCCTCTCGCTGTGATATTCAATATCCGCTCACCCAGCTTTTCTGATTGATAGCGCAGTTCAAAATTCTCCAGTGTATCTTCAGTCTCAACCAACTTAGTTAACTCAGCACTGAGCTTGCCATCCTCATCTCCCAGTATATCGGCTATTTTGCTGCCCATTACCTTTTCGGGTTCTGTTTGAAATAATTTATAGAAGGAACGATTGGCACGCTTTATCCTAAAATCCTTATCCAGAACAATTAAGGACTCCGGGACAGTAGCTATTATATTTTCTGATAATCTCTTTTCTTTTCTTATTTCTGCTTCCGCAAGCTTCAGTTCTGTGATATCCTTCGCTCCCGCCACCACGGCGATAACGTTGCCCCCTTCATCGTTCAGCACGCTGGCGTTAAACAACATCGGAATAAGCCGCCCGTCTTTGGTCTTGTAGGTGAGCTCGCGATTGCGGATGGTGTCTTGTGAGCGAAGGGTTTCTCCCGTTTCGCGTTGTCTGAAAAATTGAAACACTCGACGCACTTCTTCTTCTTCTTCTTCTGCAAAAATATTGCCTACGGGCTGCCTCATGAGCTCTTCTTCTGTGTAGCCTAATAAATGACAGGTTTCTGGGTTCACGGTCTGTATTTTTGCTTCGGCGTCAACCACGATGAGGGTATCTAAAAAGTTTTGTATAATGGATTCAGTGTAAGCCTTAGATGCGGCGAGAGCATCTTCAGCAGCTTTCCGCTCGGTAATGTCTGTGCCCTGGGCAATGGTGGTTAAAACAGTGGTGCTGTCCTTAGCATAGATGTTCGCCGAGTTCCAGAGTACTAGCCGCATGTCCCCATCTTTGCGAAGAATCGGGATTTCCACCAACTCCCAGTACTCACCCTTCAAGCTGCGTGCGATCTTGCTTATCTTGCTCAGCGATTCATCTCGGCTTCCTTCAGGGAAGAACATCCCCAGTTCCTGGCCGATGACCTCGTCGGCTGTATAACCCGCAAGACGCTCGAAAGCATGGTTGAACCGGGTGACCCTTAACCCTGGATTCCAGACGATAATAGGAGCGTTGGCGTAGTCCAATAGGCTATTCAGATAGTCCGATTTCTCCCTCAGCGCCTCCTCTGTCTTCGTAATCCGCTCAGTTAAAATAACAATTACAAAGGCAATAACTATAAATATAAGAGCTCGGAAACAATCATCAACAACCGGCAGATCCGGTCTAAAGATAATGTGACTGAGAATGAGAATCGCTGCAAAGAGTATAGCTACCAATAAACCTTTTCTCTTCCACCAAAGAGCTGCAAAGATAATCGGAATGTAAAAGAAGTGGGTGAAAATTACCTCAATTTTAACTACCGCATGAAAATAGTAGCTCAAAAAGCAATAGACGGCTATAAAGATAGCCATTATCAGAATTTTGTATTTCTCTTTTTGTCCTTTAAATTTTATTCCCATCATGTTGCCCCTATAGCTATATATTTGTCCAAGAATTATTCATTATTTTTTCACTATATACTTCCATTTATCCTCCGTTCGCCTTTGGAGTAACATGATTGCATAACGGAGAATCCCCAAATGTGGCTATAAAGAGCTCATAAAACCTTTTCTCTTCTTTTTCCCACCCGTGGGGGAGTTGAATGCGTCTGAAAGCGCAGTTTTTTTCCTTAACGAATTTCCTTATGCCGCCATTCTTGCTGCATGAGCTTAGATGACCAAGCAATCTCTTTCTTAGGTTCTTTCCGCTTCCAATGTAGAATATTTTGCACGAGCCATTTGGGTAATCTATCTTGCTATTAACAAGACGGAGCTCATATACTCCTGGACATTCGGGGGCGTTGTTCTTAACCGATGGGATGGTAAATGGATAAATGTTGGAAAAATTTGCCAGTATTGAGCGATACACATAGCCATTCCTTTTAGAGTACGGCGATATCCCCAAATCCTGCCTACAGTGCGCCACTCCCCTTCTTGTAATTAGTAAGCCATACTCTTCATTTAATTTGTGTCTTAACTCCTCGTCTGTGTATGGTCTTTTGAGCTGACCACTAGAAAAAATGCCGGTCCTCTCCTTATTCTCCTTATTCAGAATTGCTTTTATATGTCTTTTTACTATGTCCTTTCTACCGGCAAAAAAGAATCTTAACGGAACCTCCTTACCCTGGGGGGTGATAACAGATAGTCCGCGTATAACACGGGATATCCTACTTACATCTACTACAAAGTCAAAACTGCGGCTGCTTTCCCTAGAGTTAGAGATAATCCTTGCCGCCAGCGCTGATCTTGTGAGAGGCTTCAAATCCAACTCACTATTGGATTCAAAGTAATCCCTCTGATAGTCTAGTATTCCTTTTAGAATCTCATGAGTTATCAGATTTCTGGTATTGATGCGTCTCAATTTACTCAGAAGTCCGCTGAGATTCTTTTTCTCCTCCTCCGTTAGCTTTAGGTTGTTCATCCTCCTTCGCAGTTTCCCCCTGTTGATTTGGTATTCTATGGAAAGTTCCCTCTGGGTATAGTGGATAGAAAAATTCGCTCCCTTTTTAACCTTAGCAATAACTCCGACTTTGGGTAAAGCTGCAGCGTTCTTCTGCCTCAGTATCTTCGCGCCCGGAACCGGTTTAGGAATTATAATGCTTTCCTGAGCTAACCTTTTATAGAGTGGTAATCCTTCGATCTCGCTAATGAAAGTAATGAATCTCTCTACGCCACACTCCAGAAAATTTGCCAGAATTATCTTGCCGACGAGCTCATTCTGATTCCTCTCCCCCATCATGATGAAGCAGCTTTTTGTCGGAGCACTATATGAGTTTCCTTTCTACATTTATCCAAGAGCTTGGTCATATTACAATGAAACGAGCTTCCCACTACCACTTTTGCGATTGGCAAATTAGCTAGTTCCCTTTCCTCCTTATGTCTATTTTTCTCCAGCCTTTTGAGTTTAGCTACAGTATGTATTTATGTTCAGGTCCTATGGTTTCTGGCTCTCACTCTCCTTCTTTGATAACCAGTTATCAACCACGTCTTTCCTGAAGCGCAACTGCTGACCAATCTTGCTTACCGGTATTTCCTTGTTCCTAACCAGGCGGTAAACACTTGCTTTTGAAATTCGCAGGTATTTAGCAACCTCATCAGTGGTCATCAATCTGGGTTTGTCCTTGTTTGAAGCTTTCAATTGTCTTGTTATCCCTATTATATTCGTACCTTAGCCTGACTAAAATGGACTACGCATTAGTCAATGCTTTCAAATATTACTTATTGCTATATAAGCGATAGCAACAAGATAAAACATTGTCAAGTATTTGACAAGTATCTTCAGCTCTGTATATCTTCAGCACAAGAGGGCACTCATGATTGGAGAGAATCTGATGTTTCCCAAACTTGGTCTCTGGCAGGTGATTGCAGGCTTAAAAGACACAATCCGTCCAATTGTTGTCCGCTCCCCTTTTGGTGTTTACAGGAGCTCATGGATTGTAAACATAATGCCATCTCAGTTTTTTAATATCAGCATGCTCACTATGTTCTCCTGCCGTACGAGGGGATTCTGCCCGTCGTGGATCGTATCATCGACCACATGAAGCTGACGTTCGTGGCGGCGAAGCCCCCGCCGCCTCAGGCCGGGTTGCCCTCCCGCGCTCTCTTGCCGCCCTTGACATACTCTGAGCCCCTATTTATAGTTCGCTTTTTGGGGTGCAGTCCCAAGGAGAAAGAAGTATGAGATATAGTCTCAGAACCAAGCTTATCGGTGGAATTGCTGTTATGCTATTTTTGATGATCTTTGTCGGATCAGTAGGCATATATTTCTCAAATAGTGTCCAAAATCGCCATATAAAACTCGAGGAAAATGACATAGCAGCAATGATTTTTCTTAATGATATAAGCAGGATGGTCGGCTATATCCGTACAAATTCCAAGTTACACCTGATTACTGAGTCTGTCGATGACATGAAACGGTATGAATCCGAGATCGCCGATTGGCAAAGCAGGCCAGAAAAATGGGAACTGCCGGTAGAGCTGCCATAGAGGTAATGAGTAAGCTGGATAAATTGCATGATGCCATTGTGACTGTAGCAAACCATAGCCTGGAATTGGCAGAGCAGGATTTCAGGAAAAGCCAAATGATTTCGCTGGCAGTTATCCTTGCTGCAATTCTACTCGGCTTGGCTCTCGCAATAAAACAGAGTTCGAACATTGCCGGTGCCGTGAATGCTGTTTCAAATACAGCAAAACTGGTAGCAGCCGGAGATCTTGAACAGAGCGTGAATGTCAGAACCGGCGATGAGATCGAATCTATGGCTG
>JAKLQR010000199.1 GCA_022013235.1 Thermodesulfovibrionales bacterium
AATGAAGGGTATGGGTTAAGACATGGACTGTTGCATGGTCCCAGTCCACCAGCTTTCCGTCCATCCATATCTTTGCCGTTTTCGGTACCATAAGGATTTATTTATAGCAGCATTTTAGCGTTAAAGTCAATCAGATTCGTTGGTTACATCTTTTCCGGGGCTTTCATGCCAAGGATTTCGAGACCTTCACGGAGCACAATGCTCACCGCGTCACAGAGTGCAAGTCTTGCAGCAGTGAGCGGAACGTCTTCAGTAACAATCCGGTGCTTGTTATAGTAAGGGTGGAAAATGCCGGCGAGTTCCTGGATATAGAAGGTGATCCTGTGCGGCTCATGTGCTGACACCGCGCCTTCGAATACCATCGGATAGAAGAGGAGTTTTTTCATGATCCTGATTTCCTCCGGCTGCGAGAGAAGTTCGAGTTTTGCGTCCGGAATGTTTTCAACAGCAATGCCCTGGTCCCGTGCGTGGACAAAGATGCTGTTTATCCGCGCGTGTGCATACTGAACATAGAAAACAGGATTTTCTGCGGATTGGGCCTTCGCCGCTTCGAGATCAAATTCGAGCTGGCTGTCGGGCCTCCGGGTAAGAAAGATAAATTTCGTGGTGTCAGCCCCTACTTCATCGATAACTTCCCGCAGCGTAACAAACTCTCCGGCCCTCTTGGACATCTGTACGGGTTTCCCTCCCCTGAGCAGGGTCACCATCTGTACGAGCAGTACTTTCAGCTTTTCCTTGGGATGACCGAGCGCTTCGATGACCGCATGAATCCGCGGTATATATCCATGGTGGTCTGCACCCCAGATGTCGATAAGTTCATCAAACCTTCTCTCAAGTTTTCCCCTGTGATATGCGATATCAGAAGTGAAATAGGTATACTCGCCATCCTGCTTGATGATCACCCTGTCCTTTTCATCTCCGAAGGCGGTCGCTTTAAACCAGATCGCGCCATCCTGCTCATAGAGAAATCCTTTTTCATTGAGTTCTTCAATGGATTTCTCCACGACTCCTTCAGTGAATAATTCTCTTTCACTCTGCCAGGTATCAAACGATATCCCGAAATCCCGCAGGTCGTCTTTGATTCCCTGGAGAATCTTCTCATATGCATACCCGGTGAAAAAGTCTTCCGCACTCGTAAAACTTGCCTGGAGAAAGGCTTTGCCGTGAATCCTGACTATCTCCTGCGCAATGTTCTCTATGTACCCGCCTTTATAGCCTTCTTCAGGAAAAGGGTATTCTGCTCCCAGCTGCTGCTGGTACCGTGCAAATACAGAAAGGCCTAGCAGCTTAACCTGCCTGCCGGCATCATTCACATAGTATTCGCGCTCAACCCGGTATCCCCCTGCCCTAAGGAGGTTGGCAAGCGCCTCGCCTGTCGCGCCGCCCCTTCCGTGTCCGAGGTGGAGAGGACCTGTGGGATTGGCGCTGACGAATTCAATCTGGACCTTTTTCCCTTTCCCTATATCTTCTCTCAGGAATTTTTTCCCCTGCGTGAGTAGCTGCCTGATCTCCGAAGCGAGATATGCTTTCGAGAAGGTGAAATTGATAAACCCCGGACCTGCTACTTCGATCTTTTCAAACAGGGATTTATCGCGTATGGAGCCCACGATTTCTTCAGCGATTTTCCTCGGTGGCTTTTTGAGGATCCCTGAGAGGGTTAACGCCGTGGTTGATGAAAGATCACCAAACTGTTCATTGCGTGGTATCTCTATCTCAACAGAAGGCAACGCCTCGACCCCGAGTGACTTTACCGCATCTTCAATAATCTTTGCGACTACCTTTTTTCTCATGAATTTTAAGTTTAAACAGTGCCGGAAGTGAAAGTCAACAAACTGGAAGAAGGAAAAACGAGTATTCATGAAAGGAGTTAGTAAGAAGAATTACTCCTCAAAACCGGCACGGTGAGATTGATTTCGGACGTCCTGCTGGAAAGGAGCTTTTGTGAGGAGAATAATTCCTGATTGTGGGGATGTTATCCTTACTGAGTTTCGATCCAACATCAGGGCATGAGCAGGCAGGTTTCAGGCCGGCGGTTATCCTATCGCCGGAATACTATAAGAATGCCTCCGGCCATTGTATTATCGGGCACTGCCCATAGCGGCCTTTTCCTGTTTTACCCTTTCATGGAGCCATACCTTAATTAACGCTCCCCGGTCAACGCCTATCTTTCTCCTTATCTCGTCTATTTCGCTGACTAGCGCTTCCGACATATCGATCGTGATACGTACCTTTTTGCCGTGACGGACAACCTCGGCCTTTGACATATCAATAAGTTCATGTATATCCTCGCCGGCGTCGAACCTGCGGTCGAACTCCTTTGTGCTTTCAGCCAGTCTTTTCTTTTTCATACAGTATCTCCTCCTTCCTTCTTGCCCTTCTGACGGAAATGATACGAATATTACTCTGTCTCAGGGTAAAAATAGCGGTCCAAATTTTTCCATTCTGTTCTGCAATAATGATCCATCGGTCTTCGACAGGATGAGGCGCATGAATTTCAATACGATTCTCATCAAGCCACAATCCTTTGGACATTTCGAAATCTATCCCGTGCTTTAGGTTGTTTGATTTGCTTTTCCCCTCATCCCATTCAAATTGCATAATATATTATACAGTATTTGTCCATATTTTGATTATAATTTGCGCAAATCTTGTTTTTGCAAAGGGGTCAGAATATCATTCTGAACTCTACTGCCAAGAGGATAATGACTAATGTC
>JAKLQR010000200.1 GCA_022013235.1 Thermodesulfovibrionales bacterium
CATTTTTGGAGGGAGGAACCCTATAAAAGTGAAGTTGTCCGTCGGAAGACCTGACACCGAAAGGGCTGTAATGCATGCCGAGGGACCGGGTACCGGTACGATGTCAATACGTTCTTCGATGGCCTTTTTTACTACTACTGCTCCGGGATCTGATATGCCGGGTGTGCCGGCGTCAGAGATCAACGCAACCGAATGGCCGGAAAGCAGTTTGTCGATGATTTCTTCCGCTCTCACCTTTTCTTTCCCGCTCCAGTAACTGATCATGGGTTTTTTTATGCCGAAGTGGGTGAGCAGTTTCAGTGAATGGCGGATGTCCTCTGCTGCGATGCAATCAACTTCTTTGAGCACGCGCAAAGCCCGGAACGTGATATCTTCCAGATTTCCGATAGGCGTCGAAACGATAAAGAGGGTGCCCTTCATTCGATATTCAGCAGCTTTTTAAGGCGTTTATCAGCGCGGACGACCTCGTCGACCTCATCACCGGAGAGATCCCACGAATACTTCCCCTCGGAAGAGCGTTTCAGTTTGATCCTGACAGGCTTCCTGGGTTTCACCTGCTGGATCTCCGGCTGTTTCTTCACCTGGAAGGTCTTGGAATCGGCCGAAATGGCGGGTTCCAGAGTGAAAGGCAGAAAAAGCACTGCTATCACAAGCATAATGAGTATTCTCTTCATCAGTATTTTAACCCTTTCTCAAGCTTGAAGCTCTTTATTACAGAGGTTGTCCATCCTATACTGTATGATTGTCCGCATTGAGGACAGATAAGGGCAATGCGGGTTTTCCCCGTTGTCTTTTTGAAAGAAACATGAAATCCCCGTTCGTACCCGCATTCCGGACAAACCCTTAGTTCTTCCTGTGGATTCATGATTGGTTAATACCCCTTGTATCGGTTTGTTATTGGAACCCGCCTGTCTCTTCCGAGGGCCCTCTCGCTAATCTTTATGCCCGGGGGAGCCTGCCGCCTTTTATATTCGCTGTTGTCGATCATCCGTATCACCTCCTGTGCACATGACGGCTCACACCCGAGCGAAAGTATTTCCCGGTATCCCTTGTCTTCTTCAATATACGCCTTGAGAATAGGATCAAGGAGAGAATAGGGCGGCAGAGTATCTCTGTCCTTCTGCCCGGGTTTGAGTTCTGCCGAAGGTTCTTTTGTGAATATCCTGGCGGGTATGACCGTTTTCCCTTCATGGATATTTTTCCACCTGCAAAGTTCATAGACCATTGTCTTCGGTACGTCTTTAATGACCGCAAACCCCCCGGCCATATCCCCATAAAGCGTGGCATATCCGACGCTCATCTCGGATTTGTTGCCGGTTGTGAGGACAAGCCATTTAAATTTATTCGAGAACGCCATCAGGATATTGCCCCGTATCCTTGCCTGGAGATTTTCTTCGGTTACATCAGGAGCTGTCCCGGTGAATTCTTTTTTGAATGCAGCAAGGTAAGCCTTGAAAACAGTAGTAATAGGGATCTCCTTTATCCTGACGCCCAGAGTTTTGCCGAGGGCATACACGTCTTCCCTGCTCTGTTTTGAGGTATAGGGAGACGGCATGAAGAGTCCGGTGACGTTTTTTCTCCCGAGGGCATCAACTGCAATGGCTGCAACGAGCGCTGAGTCAATGCCGCCGCTCAACCCTATGACACTGCGTTCGAACCCGTTTTTTCTTACATAATCACGGGTGCCGAGCGCTAGTGCCCTGTAGATCTCTTCCGCCTGCTCCAGGGGTTCAGGATATTGTTGAGAGGGGGGAAGAGCCTTTCCTGCCTTTTTTCTGCGGGGCTTTTTCTCATGGGGGATAACGATCTTTTCGACTGCTTCTTTCCCGATCTTTGTGACTTCCTGTCTCCTGAGCGGTGCATGGAGCCGTTTTATGAGAATGCCTTTCAGGTCGAGGTCAACGATAACGAGGTCTTCCTCAAACTGCCTGCCCCGCGCGATCACCGAGCCGTTCTGATCGAGAACGATGCTTTGGCCGTCAAATACCAGTTCGTCCTGGCCCCCAACGGTATTCACATATGCGACCACGACCGCATTGTCCGTGGCTCTCGTCGAGAGCATCGTCTCCCTGAATTTTCCTTTTCCGATACGGTAAGGAGAAGCATTGATGTTGAGAATGATCTCGGCTCCTGCCAGCGCTTGTATCCTCGAAGGGCCTTCAGGATACCAGATGTCTTCACAGATGTTTATCCCTATCCAGGTGTCGTGGACTCCGTATACGGGACATCTCGTCCCGGCCTGAAAATACCGGTATTCATCGAAGACCCCATAATTGGGGAGGTACATCTTGTGATAGGTATCAAGAAGCCGTTTGTCAGAAAGGACGGCGGCAGCATTATAAATGTCGTCTTTCCTGTCGACAAATCCGACGACCGCAATGATACCGGCCGTCTGTTTCCTCACCTTCCGGAGTGCTTCGAGGTTGTCGTCAATAAACTGACTTTTGAGGACCAAATCCTCGGGAGGATAGCCGGTAATGGCAAGTTCAGGGAAAACTACAACGTCGGTATGGACTTTTTTCGCCTTCTGTATATATTCAGTGATCTTCGCAACGTTCCCATTGAGGTCTCCAACAGTCGGATTAATCTGTGCAAGGGCTATCCGTAAGGATCTCATACCTAACTCCAATTCATTGATGTATGAAGGCGATGCATGCTGATTTCGCCTATTATAGCATTAGATAAATGTTTCAACAAACTTGACATGGCGCCGTGAAAAATTTAGAGTACGAGTAAGGATAAGGTATTCGACAGGATGCAGAAAGTATGACATATTTAATCCTCCAGATCATGATCAATGCACTGTCCATCGCAGCCGCAGTCAGGTTTGTGGACGACATCTCCTTTACCGGAGAGTGGTGGAAAATGATCGTAATCGGCGCTGTCTTCGGCGTCGTGAATTCATTCATCAAGCCGATTATTACCCTCTTCACTTTGCCCCTCATTATCCTCTCTCTCGGACTCTTTACCCTCATCATTAATACCCTTATGCTCCTTCTTACCGCCAAATTTTCTGTCCCGCTCGATCTCGGGCTTCATATCCCCGGGTTCTGGCCCGCATTCAAAGGAGCAGTGATTATCAGCATTGTCAGTGTTCTTCTTTCCTGGATTACCGGATTGAAGAAGATAAAATATTCCAGGCGCAGGGGATAGTAAGCAGTAAGCAGCAGGCACAAAACAGCAAGCAATAAGCACAGAAGCCTCCGAAGCGGGTTCCCGGAACTGAACGAATGCCTTTGATTTATTCATACAACTCCACCTGAATGAAAGGTGCAATCTCAGGTGCAGTCACTGTTATCAAACTGGGATGCATACCGATGAGATGTCATTTCCGGAAATAAAAAATATTAGGGTAAATGCGGCGCCTGCAGGAGATGGTCGCAATGCAGGGGCTGCAGGGCCATCGCATATGCATTTTCTCAGGCACAGGAACCCCCCGATTACCTCGCCGAAGACCCGCAGTGTTTCCTCGAATGAAGATTTAGAGACAATTACTTTCTTTTCTAAAGTTGCATTGTAATCAACAAGGATCGTTTGCGTGTAACACCTACAAAGAGACGTATTTCAAGAACGTGCAACGACGAAGATTGTTAGGAGAAACATGGATAACGCAACTTAGCCACTTATAGAATCAATTTCTTCTTTAAGTTTATCCCAAGCTCTCGGTAAAAAACGATGTTTTACTGAATTATCAGAAATGAACTTATAGCTTTCTTTTATGTTTCCCTCTCTTGCCATGACGATTGCTTTTACTGATATAAAAGTCAATTTTGTAAATATGTCCGAATCGGATTGGAATGCAGATTCAATCGTCGTTATAGTACGGGAAAGTTCTTCCCAATTATGATATTTTTTACAAATATCAATTTTTGCGAGAAGCGGATAAATACTTTTTGGAAAGGTTGCAATTGCATCATTAACAGTATCAAGTGCTCGAACTTCGTTATTTTCAATATCCGAGATGAATTGAGCTTTTGCTGTCATATACATTTCTTTCGCTCGCTCATGTGGATTATTTTTCAAGCTGTCGAGCAGTTTGCTTAACTCTACTTTTTTGTCTTCTGGCGATATGTTGCTTTTTCTAATTAAGCACCTGAAATAACTCTGTAAATTGTAAGGGTTATTTTTTAGTAATTCATAGTTCTCTTTAGCTAATTCAAAGGCCATATCGTATTCTTCGAGATTTATAAATACTTGAACCAGTTCCCGTTTGGCTCTATAAAATCCGGGGCTACTATCCAAAACACTAGTTAATTTTTCAATGGCCTCTTCGTGCCTTCCTGTTAGTCTATAATAAAATCCCAAAAGAAAGTTATGATCTGGCCCATCTATTTTTTGAACTTCCTTCACCATTCGGGTATCTTTTTTTCTCGCTAAAGATAAACAAAGCCAGTATCTTACCTCCCGTAATATTCTATCTTCAAGATATTTTTCTTTAAGCAGAACCCTATCAGCTAGATGTATCACGTCGTTATATCTTCTTTCAGAATTATACAAATCACGCATTGCATTGAGAAAATGGGAAGGCAACATAAGTTCCTGAGGAACATCATATCCTTTTTTCAAAGCCTCTTTAACAGTAATAACGTAATCAGACATATCTCGCTCAAGAGTATCGTAATCCTCAAAAGTAGTTCTTACATGAGTTTCCAGGCTTTTCCTATATTTTTCATTCAACTTTATTCCAATACGCTGAACATAATCGCGTATTGCATCATTTAAACGGAAATATTCTTTCGTTGCTCCGATAAATTCAATAATAAAACAATTCGCAAAATCTTCTATAATGGATTTTATTCTTTCAGATTCCTCTAAAAAAACTGTATCTAAAAAATTTAAACTAACAAATTCGCAATCAGATAGGAACCCCATAATTTGAATTGCAAACTTATCTGATTCATATTTTTGAATTACGCTTGCAACTTTTTCCGAATTATAGTCCGGTATCAAGTACAAATTTTCCATTAAATATGGTAGGCCTTCAGTAATAATAATATTAAAGGCAAAAAATACTTGCTCCGGGAAACCATTAAACAACTCACAAATAGTATTAAAATCTTTTTTGTTGATTTGTATAGGTTCCAACTCTAATAAGGCGCTAAAAAGAGCATTACGTTCATATCTTTCCAGTTCTGGCATTCCGATTGCGAATATGTAATCAGCGTGTATTAACTGTTTAAATCTGATTCTGCTTCTTGAAATTAAGCAAATAAATAAGCGATTAATTTTTCTTATATTCTTAACTACTTCTAAAAACCAATCAACTATATAACTATCTTGACCAACGATAGAATAGTTATCTATTACGAAAATTACGTTCTCATGCTGTTCAATCTCTAATAGCAAGTCTGTCGCTAATTCCACTTTGTCTTTCATTTCTCTACTTAGTAGAGCAAATAAATCTTTCCGCTCCTTTTGACTAAATCCGAGATCGTAAAGACTAATAATGAAATCTTCAATACTATCCCTACTCCCAAGAAAAATTGTTGGAGGATTGTAATACTCTCTTATTTTGTTCGAGTTCTTTAGGCAATGAAATGTGAATTTTCTACGACCAATTGATGGTATGCCTGTTGAAATCATTGAAATGGGAGCGGTTTTATCGAAGTCGAATATTCGTTCTTCATATTTTCTAATCAGTTCAGTTCTTCCAATAAATAACTGTGAAAGTCTCTTGCTCTTCGGGTAAAGATCCCAAGAAAGTGTTTTTAAGATTTGTTTTATTCTTTCGCATGATTTTGTAGGTTTCGACACATACTTCAGATTGTAATTTTCTTGTATCCATTTCGGAATGCGGTTGTCATCATATTTAATTTTATTATCGATAATTATGGGATAAAATCGTTTTACGTTTCCTTTTTTTATCAGTTCGTAAGCCTTTTCGATTTCTGTCTTAACCCATTTACTTTCAAGAGCTTCATCCGATATAAATAGAACAAAGACTCCGGTTTCTGCTAAACCCTGAAAGATTTCATCAATCGTTTTGTTTCC
>JAKLQR010000201.1 GCA_022013235.1 Thermodesulfovibrionales bacterium
TCAACAAAGAATCTATATTCCCATGCCTTCCTCTTCGAAGGCCGTGATTCAATCTTTGTCAGGTTGATCTTTGCCTTTTTGAAAGGCTCAAGCACGCTGTAAAGACTGCCAGGCTTATTCTTTACGGAAAACATCACCGATGTCTTGTCCCTTCCTGACTTTTTCGGAAATTCTTTTGATATGACGAGAAACCGTGTAAAGTTATGCTTGCTGTCCTCTATGCTCTTCTCAACAAACTTGAGGTTATAAATCTCTGCTGCCAGTTCACTTGCGATTGCCGCAGCCTCATCGTCCCGTGAGGCCAGTTCTGCCGCATTGGCAGTGCTCGTTGCTTCAATAATGGGCACCCCGGCCATATTCGCTGCAAGCCATCGCCTGCACTGCGCAGTAGGCGGAGAGAAAGAATATATCTTCCTGATCTTCGTTTTGTCCCCGCTCTTTGACAGGAGATTATGGGTAATTTTCAGCATGACTTCGGCAGAAACCTTAAGGTCGTAGTCCATGAACAGATCAAGGGTATAGCTGATAATTCCTTCGGTCGAGTTTTCTATCGGTACAACTCCAAAATCCGCCTTTTCGGCTTCGACCGCGTCAAACACCTCTTTTATCGTAATCACAGGAACGATAACAGACGCTGAACCGAAATGCCGGATTGCAGCAAGATGGGTGAAAGTTGCGAGAGGACCAAGACAGCCGATCCTGAGCGGTTCTTCAAGAGACAGTGAGGCAGAGAGGATCTCCCTGAAGATGACCTTCACCGCCTCGTTCGGGAACGGACCTTTATTCAGGGAGGTCAGCCGTCCCAGTATTTCGCGCTCGCGCTCCGGGGAATAGAACTTCGCTTTCTCGTTCCTCTTGATATGCCCGATACCAAGGACGACTTTTGCCCTCTTATTCAAGAGCGCGAGGACTTCATCGTCGATTCCGTCGATTTCTTTTCTTAATTTATCAAGTTCTTTCATATGGCTAATATGTAATTAAAGAAAGAGAGTTCAGGAATGATCATCGAACAAAACGCTTGTCCTCCAAAGTTTAGAGATTAATATTACCCATTTTTGCTTATTTTTTCAATTGTTTGTTAAAAATTACGGGATGAAAACAAGTATTGCTGCTGTTATTTGTCCCGAAGGCTCCGGGCACCCACGATGTTCCAGTACCTGACCACAAAGCATTTGCCATTTTTGATTGTTTCGATCCGCAAGAGTACGGAAACCCCTACAGCGATCATGAGAGTGCCAAATGAATTGATCGTATAAAGTTATTTATGAGGAAAGGATTGAACAACCCTTCATCTTTTGTTTTCATTAAGGAGAGAACTTCCTTTACTTCCAAAACTCTCATCTCTGGTCTTGCATTTCTCAGTGCGTCAAAGTAATCAGAAATTGCGGTCATCTGACTGCAAATGTGCTGCCTGTAATTAGGAATCGCGTGCTGGGGATATCCTTTGCCGTCATATCTGAGATGGTGTTCAAATGCTACGATGGGGGCCAGACGTGTCAGTCCGTCTATCCGTGTAAGATACTGAGCTCCATAGACTGGATGAAGCATTCTCCCTTCTTCTTGTAACTCACCTCCACCTTCCTGCTTCATCTGGTCTTTCGGAATAAGGAGCTTTCCGATATCATGGAAAAGTGCGGCAATACCTATATCAGAAAGTGAATCTTCCCGTATCCCGAGGGTCCTGGCCTGAAACATGGTAAGGACCGCCACATTGTTTGCATGCGTATAATAGGAATCACCGGGAGAACTGACAGGGCTCATGATATTCAGGATACCGATCTCTTTTTGCATCATGATGATGAAGTGCCTCACAAGCTCCTGAAAGTCTGCGACATTGAGTCTCTTGAACGGGGATACCTTCAGGTATCCCTCTCTCGTTTTTTGTCTCAGTTCAGAGGTCACAGAGGAGAACTCGCCATCCGTGGAATCAATATTCATATTCATTCTGTCAATTTCAATATCGACCACCCCGATCTTTATATGCGGACAGGAGAGAGGCTTTTTGTCTGCTGTCGCGATATCAGAGACAAATTGTCTCAATTCTGAAAGAGTAATTCCTTTCACAATGTCAATGCGGGAAATTCCTTTCCTCATGAGCCGCTTTACCAGGGTTGAACCATGTGTCCCTGTGTCTCTCAAAGGGTTCTCGTTCACAATAAGTTCGTCCTCCACAATCACCATTTCAAAACGCCCTGACTGTTTCAGCAGTGTATCGAGAATGGAAAACGATTTCCCGATAAGTTCCTCGACAGAAGCATGTTGTTTCGAGTAAAGCATGCAACTCGAAATAGAAGACATGAGTATTACTATAAAACCCTTAACGGTTTCCATCTAAGCTATGATTCCTCTTTACACGGCGTGATTCTGTTCTTATCACTTCGTTTTTAGAATTTAATCCCTCCTCTATCAGATCCCGAACCGATTCATATGGATAGCTTTTGAGGGTCTTATATATCTCTTCTCTCAGTCGCTCGGTAATCCCCCGGTACAAAATGCTCTTGCCTGCAAGCGACGTCCGCAAGACTTCCACAGCCTGCGGATCGCCTATTTCTCCAAGGGCACGTATTATCGGGATCTTGTCCTGTATGTCAGAGCCGCTGATTTCCTGTTTTTGAAGTAATGCGATTACCCCCCCGACAACCTCTTTGGTTCTGAAAGAACTGGCGAGCAAAACAGCCTGGTGAATCTTTTCTCTTTCTTTTGAGTCTAAAAACTCCCTGAGCATTTCAATAGCATAGCTATCTCCGGTACTCAGTAAACATTTCATGGCAGCAAGACTTACTTTAGGATTCTCATTCCGGCAGTAAGGTTTTATCTCTTCAGCCACTTCTTTACTGTCCGTCTCTGCAAGCATATAGAGCATATTCCTTTTCACGAACCACCTTTTGTCGGCAAGTCTTTTCAATGCTTCGGGGATAAGCTCATCGCCAAATTGTTTGAGCAGATCCATGAGAAACCGTCTGATAACCTGAGAATCTTCTTCGGCAAGCGCATCCATAAAATAGGGGATGAGTTTCTGCCTGTAGTACTTGCAGATCATTGCTACCTCTCTTCGCTTCTGTCTTCCCAAAATTCTGAGAGAATCAACCAAGAGGGCGATGAAATCAGAAGAATGATAATACTCAAGAGCATCTGTATTGATGTCCGGAAATCTGTAGAGGGCTTTGTTCATTTCAAGGATTTTGAGGATCTCGACAAACTGTCCGAATTGACCAAGCCATAATAATTGCTCCGTCTGTCTCCTCATAATATTCACCAAAGACCGGTATTCTATCTCTGATACTGTTTCGGAGCGCAGGAGTTCAAGGACAATCTGATTGAATTTCTGGTCAATACGCTCATCGAAGAACTCGTATTCAAGTTCAATGAGCTGTGAAGTTTTCAGGTCCGATGTATTCAGAACAAAGAGTTGCTGAATATCCTGCTGATATTTGTCAGACAGTAATTTCTCAAAATTCTCCTTCTTGAGCAACTCTGCACTGTCCGGGGGGAGAAACACATCATCAAGGACAAGTGTTTCGTGCAATTGAACATCGCCGATATACCCGTGCGAACCGGGAGTCAACCTGGCGATAAGGTCCATCAGATTTTGCGGCACAGCGATTCTCTGTTCATTTGCAGCGTCCAGGAAAGCGATGATATCTTCAAACGGCATCTCTGCCAATGCTCGATTTGCCAAGTCGATATCTTGTGAGAATGTCCTCACCGAAGAAGAGAGAAACTTCTTCTGCAGATCAGGTTTTAACCGATTGATAAATTCGAACATGCGTTTGCAATCCTGCCCCGAAAAAGATCTTTGCGGAGAACTTCTCATGTACGCAGTAATGACCCTGTCATAAGTTTCTTCTTTGATTTCCGCATCCGAAAACTTATTCAACAAATTCGAGAATGTTTCCGGAGGGATATCTCTGACAGCATCGGTGATATTTTCAGTTTGCAGTGTATTTTTGATCAAGCCGTATATATATTTCTCCCACAGGGGTATCTCTTTCGTCGTCTGATCATTCTCGCTGGTTTTGAAAGAAAAGGTTCCATAATCAATGAAAACGACCGCAACATGGGGGAAGTTGTTTTTTTCGAATACTTCCCTTACTTTTGTTACCGGCAAATGATCCATCTTCTCCAGGATGAAACAATTGAACTGATACAGCTCATCTTTTGTCAATCCATCTTTGAATGTTACCGAAGCGATGTGTATCTTGTTCAGGTTTAAAGCAAATTCCTGATAAACCGGATTTTTCTTATCCAGCTGATATTCATCGACGATGATTGTGTCTTTTGCTATACCGAAAGTGATTTCAGGCCTGAACTGAAACAGTTGCTTGAGAAAGTCAAAGGCCCTCGTTAATGATCGCTCCATCGAGGGATGTTCTTGAGGATAAATCGCTACATTCCGGCGTGCAATATTCAGCTCAATGATGGCATAGCTCAGGAGTTTTGCATCGAGCGGTATTTTTTTGTTCTTATCGTTCACAGCTTATTATTCCCTAATATGCTCACAGGAACAACAAGAAAATATATTACCGAGAGACAGAATTTCTCCTGCGTAATATCCTGCAAGCACCTTGTTGGATCTGTCATGCCAGCCTTCTCCGGCAATCCTTTGTTTGCCCTTCCGTTTAAACCAAAGCCTGAGAGGAGAGGTATCCATAGCAGGGAAGGCACGATTGTCGTAAGAATCGCTCCCAGAATAAGGGCTTTTTTATATTTATTCTAATAAAATCTCGCCATTTTTTCACCCTACTCAGGTAGGGTTGACTGCTTATCCATATGGGGAGATAATTAATATATAAGGAATATTCAGAAGCACTTCAGGTCCAAAGTGCAGAAATTTCTGCCGGAGGAACGCATGTTCGGTGAGTATGGAATCATAGGGACAGCAATAATACTCTGCATCGGAACTGTTCTTTTCTTTCTTTTCCGCTCATCTCAGAGAGCTGCAAAAGCCGATACTCAGGATACAGGCTGTCTCAAGAAAATTATCGCAAGAGACCGTCAGATCCAAAAAATGGACATAAAAATCAATCAGCTCGCAGAGTTGAACAGTCGGTATCTGTCTTTTATGCTGAAGGTCCCGACGATTGTACAGCGCCTGAATTCGACTTCCAAATTACCCACAATCATACTATCAATAACAGAAATGGTGAAAGACGTTATTGTGACTGAAACAGTGGAAGTCTATCTCTACGACGCTTCGGATAATCAGCTTAGGAAATTATCCGCAGAGGGTATGCTGAATCAGGAGCAGGTCTCCTTCGCGCCCGGAGAAGGCCTCATAGGTGCGGCCGCAAAACACCGTTTCGTGATGATGAGAGAACATTTCAATAAAATGACCCCTCGCAGCAACGGACATCAGAGCCTGGATTCTCAAATCTGGATGGCAGTTCCCATTATATTCAAAGAAAGGCTTCTTGGTGTAATCGGTACAGGAAAAATTGATAAGCCTGCAGGAAATGAGAGCGACTTGTTAAAAATGATTGCCGACATTGCGGCTGTCGCTCTCATGAACCAGACAATCCTCTCTGAAGCACAGCTCAAGGCAAATACAGATCATTTGACAGGATTGAATAATCGCAATTATTTATTCAGGATGGCTCAGCATTATATCGAGCAGTCAGTTCAGGAGGAGACTGAGCTCTCTGTTTTTCTTTTCGATATCGATAATTTTAAATATTACAACGATACCAACGGGCACAGCGCAGGTGATCAGCTTCTTATAGAACTGAGCCAGCTTATGCGCGGTTCTACGAGAAGGGAGTCCACAATAGTCCGATACGGGGGGGAAGAATTCATCATTATGCTCCCCCGCATCGATAAAGAAGAAGCCTTTATATATGCTGAAAGACTGAGGGAAAAAATTGCGAACCATCCTTTCAGGCACAGAGAAAAGCAGCCCATGGGTTTTGTTTCAGTAAGCGGGGGAATTGCAAGTTTCCCGGATGACGGCGATTCAATATATAAAGTTATTGAATGTGCAGATCTGGCCCTTTATCAGGCGAAAGGAGAA
>JAKLQR010000019.1 GCA_022013235.1 Thermodesulfovibrionales bacterium
GGACGGACTCGTCATCCATGAAAGACAGGTCCCGTGCGTCTCCGTTGATCAGTCTGTGGATGGTTGATGGCATCTCTTTACACAAAGGCAGTCAGTTTTCTTCCTGCCTCCGGCGCTGCACGGCCCGCGTCTCCCAGTACGGGGAAACCGCCTTCGCGGTCAGTATGGCCGTGTTTTTCATGATGTCGTCTTTATTCATGGCGGCACCTTATCAGGTTCTTTCCGCTTTATCCAGCGTTCAACTCTCCAATGCTAACGATTGGTTCATGGAATCATAATTTTGTTACGTATAGCACCTACAAGTCCACGGAATGGATGAGAATAAAGTATTGAAGATTACCGCCGGAAAGGGAGTATAACCAAGCGACGCATAGTCAGACCTCACGAGGATGCTGATTGATGAATAGGCGACGCTCCATAAATTTCAACTATTATCCGGTTGATCCGTTGTTTCACCATTTGAAGCCGGATTGTCACTGTTTAATTTTTCCCATCGGTACCAGAATGTCTTATAGCTCATACTGAGAAGCTTTGCCGCTTTGGCAATGACGCCACCGGCCCGTCTCATCGCTTTTTCCATGAGATTTTTTTCCAGCTCCTCGAAATTTATCCCGCCCTCCGGGAGATCAAAATCGAATGCGCCAACCGTCTCCGAAGTCCCGAGTTCGCTTTTTATATCCCTTAAGGCGATGGTGTTGGAATCGCTCATGATTACCGCCCTTTCTATAACAGATTCAAGCTGTCGGATGTTGCCTGGCCAGGTATATTCAACGAGAGCCTTTATTGCGGCAGAGTCGATGCCCTTTATCCTTTTTCCGAATTCGTGGTTGTATCGGTTCAGGAAAAATTCAGATAGTTCCGGTATGTCGTTTTTCCTGTCCCTCAGCGGTGGAAGCTCTATGGTAACAACCTTGAGCCTGTAGTAAAGCTCTTCCCTGAAATTACCTTTTGCAAGCTCCTTTTCGATGTCCTTGTTAGTTGCGGTTATGATTCTGACATCGACCTTTATCGGGTCTTTTCCTCCGAGCCTTCTTATCTCTTTATTCTGGAGGACTCTCAAAAGCTTTGACTGCATCATGAGAGGCAGATCGCCGATCTCGTCGAGAAATAAGGCACCATTGTTTGTTGCCTCGAACAGTCCTATTTTCCGCGACAGCGCACCCGTGAAGGCCCCGGGTTCATAGCCGAAGAGTTCGCTCTCGAAGAGATTTTCAGGTATGGCGGCGCAGTTCAGGGCGGTAAATGGTCTGGACCGTCTGGGACTGTTGTAGTGAATGGCCCTTGCAACAAGTTCCTTGCCCGTGCCGCTTTCGCCCATTATCAAGACCGTTGCGGAACTGTTGGAGACCTTTTTCATGATATTCACGGCCTCCTGCATCTTGACGGACCTGCCTATTATCCCTTCGATCCTGAACCTGTCATACAGTTCCCTCTGGAGCTGGATATTTTCTTTTAGAAGCTCAGTACGCTCAACGGCCCTCCTCACCGTCATCAACAGGGAATCCTTGTTCAGCGGTTTAGTCAGATAGTCAAACGCGCCTTTTTTCATCGCTTCAACAGCGGATAATATGGTTCCGTGGGCGGTTACGATAATCATGGTAGGGGAAGGGGAAAGAGAGTCTTTCTGAACGTTGTCAAGCAATTCGATGCCGTCCATTCCCTCCATCTTGAGGTCCGTAAGTATGACGTCGGGATTGTATTTCTTGACGATTTTCAATGCCTCTTTGCCTGACGCGGCCGTATAAGTCTCATATCCCTCATCATCGAGTATCGTCTTTACTATGTCCCGCTGGAGCTGTTCGTCGTCTACAACAAGGATGACCGCCATTCATTTCCCCTTATACAAAGGCAGGGATATTGTGACGGCGCTTCCCTTGCCTTCAATGCTCTTAAATTCTATCCTGCCTTTATGTTCTTCCACAACCCTTTTTGTGAGCGAAAGACCGATCCCGATCCCGTCCTGTTTCGTGGTAAAAAACGGGTCGAAGATCTTCGAAATCTTCTCGGCTGAAATACCCACCCCTGTATCTTCAACGTCTATGCTTAACTTGTCGTCCGTCCTGCTCGCCCTTATTGTGACCTTCCCGCCATCAGGCATCGCGTGGAATGCGTTCAGTATTATATTGTACAGACAGGTTTTTATAAATCCGGGGTCCAGATAAATCTCCGGCAGTGTGCCTAATTCCGTGATTATGGCAATCTTATCCTTTTCCGCCTTGGCTTTGACAAGTTCCAGAACGTCCTCTATGAGCTTCACGATATCCATCTTCTGGAGATTAAGCTCCAGGGGTCTGCTGAACTCAAGGAAACTTTCGGCAAATCTGCTCACGCGCTGTATCTCATTTTTTATGTTACGAATCAGTGAGTCGAAGTGCTCTTTTCCGCCTTCTTCATGCGGTTCATATTTTTTCTGGATATGGTCGATGGAAAGGTTGATAAAATTGAGCGGGTTCCTTATCTCATGCGCGATGCTCATCGAAAATTGTCCCAGGCCCGCGAGTTGCTCGGCCTTGCGCAGCCTTTCCTCCAAAACGCGCTCTTCCTTAAGTTTACCGACCATGTAGTTGAAACTCTTTGTGAGTTCCCCTATCTCGTCTTTCCTTTCAGTGAGTATTTCCTGATCGAGGTTGCCATGTGCGACATTCCTGGCGGCCTGCACGACATCCTCTATGGGTTTTGTGTACCTCTTCGCAAGGATGATGCTGAGGAGCAGCCCTATCCCAAATATCATTACGGTTGCCGCA
>JAKLQR010000202.1 GCA_022013235.1 Thermodesulfovibrionales bacterium
ATACGTTGCTACAGATTTTGTCTATCACTCTTTTCGAGAAAATACCTTTACAGCAAGCCCTTCAGACTATGGAAGAGCGATTAAATATTATGGAAAACCAAAACCAGTTGAATCTATTCAATTCTTAACCGGACACTAGTGGTCAGATGCCTATGTTTACTTATCACAAAGACCATCCCCAGGACTTCTATTTCTTCGGGATTGAAGAACCAGAAAAGGTTTTAGAGAAGGTGATAGAACTTTGCAAAGAGAAGATACCCAGGAAATTCGGTTTTCATTCCTTTCATGACATTCAGGTATTAACTCCGATGCATAGAGGTGTGGCAGGGGCTTCTAATCTCAATGCGGAGCTGCAGAAACATCTCAATCATTCCACTGATGAATTTACACGGGGAGGCAGGGTTTTCAGGACCGGAGATAAGGTAATGCAGATCAGGAACAACTATGACAAAGAGGTTTTCAATGGAGATATTGGCAGGATTCTCAAAATAGACAGGGAAGAGCAGGAAATTGTTGTGGATTATGACGGCAGACATGTTTCCTACGAGTATTCGGAACTGGATGAGATTGTCATGGCTTATGCGGTATCGGTACATAAATCTCAGGGGAGTGAATACCCTGTTGTAGTTATGCCAATCCTTACTCAACACTTCATGCTTTTACAGAGGAATCTTCTTTACACAGGGATTACGAGGGGGAAGAAACTGGTTATAGTAGTCGGCACGAAGAAAGCTCTTGCAATAGCAATAAAAAACAACAAACCACAGAAACGGTATACCTTATTGAGAGACAGATTGGCTGCCACTCAGAGGGGTGACTCTGTACTTTAAGATTTCTTTCAAAGAATATTTATTCTAATTCTTCATAGTTTATTCATAGCTTTTTCATATTCTTTTCTTATAGTAAGGTCAATGACAAACTTTTCATTTTCCGTGGCAGCCAGTTACCCCCTTGTACTGGCTGCCACCCCTCCTTAACATCATGTTTGCCGGAACAATGAGAACATTTGAGGAATGCTGGGTGTAAAAGACTATGGCATGAGAAAAGATGAAAAGGTCACTTCATATAAAAACCATGGCCATCGTTATTGGGTTGTTTGTGATTCCAGCAGTGATTTACGCACAACCTGACCAGGTTGCAACAAAAACCCCTGTATTGGAGCAACCATGTGTTTGTGAAAGTACCTCCCTCACTAAATATTCTTTCATTGTAAAACTCAAAAATGAAATATCTTCAATCTTAAAAAAAGTTAAGTCCATAATAACGCAGCAAGGCGGTAAATTTGAGGGAAATACAGAATGTGGCTTCTTTGACGGAAAGTCGGTACTGGGAATAATTAAGGTAAAATATCGCAGCATTTCTCATAACGAAATAGAGATTATAATTGAGGACAAGCCGTTTATTATCCCTTGCCAAACGATTGAAGCTAAGATAAAGAAGTATTTAAGCTGACAGCTTCTCACGAGAAGTATCATATTCGGGATTGTTAATTCTGTGCTTTGAAACTATCAGCTATCCTAAGAGCCCTTCCCTAACTGATATAATAAATATAATAATGAGCGCCAAACACAAAAAAACTTATGAAGTATCAAGCGGAGGTTGGATTACCGTCTATCCTTCATTGCATGAGAAGAAAGAAAAAGGCCTGCTCAGGCGTATTCTTAAGAGGTTAATTCAGTTGAGGAAAGGGCATTAGAAGCAAGGGAAACTATTGTGGAGAAATCCTGAGGTATAAAGTTATTTTCAGATACATTATCAATAAAAAATAGACAATGAAAGGAGTACACCGATGAGTTTAGAAATGGTTAAGAAGTTCATGACAGAAGTTGGATGGGGATTTCTTGCAACAAGCGACGGCAATAAGGTAGGTATCAGACCTATGGGAAGCTGTGTTTGGATGGGCAATGAACTGTGGGCTGCTACTACAGATGGTACAGAGAAAATCGTACAACTCAGGAAAGTCCCTTATGCAGAGTACTGTTTCAGTGACAGAGAAGGAAAACACGTCAGGGTTGCAGGGAACTGCACCATCAGCACAAATAATGATGATAAGCTAAAACTGTATGAAACCGTTCCGATTCTTAAAAAATATATCAAAGATCCGGCTGAACCTACATATGTTGTCATTCGGATGAAGCCGGAACGCATCTTATCAATGGCTGAAGCGGGTAAAGGATATAAAGAGATAGAACTGCCAAAATGAAACGAAGCAAGCTCGTCTCATGCGGTAAGATTGCTAAACACCATTTTGATAGAAAAAGGGTGATTTAATAGCCTGCTCAACATAACTCAACAATTCTCAGGTATAATAGTACTAGCATTTTATGTGTAAGCTATATCCATTTCCCTCCTGTTTTTAACCTCAGAAGGAAATATAACTATAAATTGAGAGATCTTCATGTCATACAGGTAACATTAATAAATTTATCCTGAGGAGTACTATGGAAAAAGAAGATATTTTTGAGGAAATTATAGAGATGGGCAAGAGTCGTGGACAGCTCACTTACGATGAGATAAATGATGCTGTTCCCTCAGAATATTTCTCTCCTGAAGAGATAGAAGAACTTATGGACCTTCTCCATGATATGGGAATTGAAGTTGTATATGATGAGGAGACTGACACTACCGACGAAGAAGTCTTGGCTTCAGAGGAAGAAGAGGTGTATGAAAAAA
>JAKLQR010000203.1 GCA_022013235.1 Thermodesulfovibrionales bacterium
CTTGAATGCCATGCGAGAAACACGTGTTGATTTAAAAGGAAAATTTAAGGATATCAAGGGGTTAATTGCTACTGACTGTCACTGACTATCACTGAGTATCACAAATTTAGTCCCTAAATTAGTCCCCAAAACTGATCCGAGGCTGACCATGATAAAGAAGTTTATAACCTAAGTCTTCTCTTGAATTTCAAATATTATGTTCATTCGAAGTAAATAATTTATTAAAGGAAATAGTTCATATTGAAAATTTCTATTTATTGTATCGCAGCAATATCGAAATTCTGTCAGTTGGACTCCTTCGTCGAATTTGCACTTGAAATGATCGGCGGGGCAGGAACCCTCTGACAGAAGATACAATCTACTCCTCACAGCACCAGTCTAAATAGAGTTGCGTATAACAACTCTTTATGCGAAAGCGAAAAAAATGGAATTGTACTTCAAAAAACAGATAGTTTTCAAAACACTTAACTACAGCAAAAATTCTCAGTTATACAAAAATTAGGAGTCAACTGGTACTGTTTAATCGGTGTAGTTCTATGTATAGAAGGAAAAATCCCGCTTAAAAATCGCCTTGCAATTATCTATCAATAACAATATAATGTAATTGGAATAAAATATCAGTGGCATTGGAGAGTAAATGGAAATAGAGAGATTTAACCCGTGGTGGAAGACAGGAAAGGTATCCCCGGATATTACCGGAAGAAAAAGAAAAATATTTAATGAGATCGTCAGGTATATAGACAAACGTCAGATCGTGCTGTTCACAGGGTTAAGAAGGGTTGGAAAGACAACCCTCATGTATCAGATTATAGAAGCGCTTATTGAAAAGAACACGAACCCCTACAATATATTGTATTTCTCGTTCGATGAGATGAGGTATGACCTTGAAGATATCATCAAACAATATGAAGCAGATGTACTCCAAGACGATATCTCGAAAAAGAAGGTATATATATTCCTCGACGAGATACAAAAACTCAATGGATGGCCATCAAAGGTTAAACTCCTCTACGATGCAAATCCAAAATTGAAGATCTTTCTGACAGGCTCGGCACAGATAACTATGTGGCAGGGCACAAGGGAAAGCCTGGCGGGAAGGTTCTTTGATTTTATGATCAAACCTTTGGATTTTGAGGAGTACCTTGTTTTTAAAGAAGTATCGATAGACAAGCACAGGGAGAAGATCTTCGAAAAGGATATGAAGAAGCATATGGCTGTATTTCTAAAGACCGGCGGGTTTATTGAGGCCCTTGATATGAATGAGCCTGTGCTCAGAAAGTATCTGAAAGAAAGCCTTCTTGAGAGGGTTATATTTGTGGATATACCACAGACATTTAAGCTCGATCTGCCCGAACTGCTCATGAAATTGCTTGCTATTACTGCTTCACGGCCCGGTTTTTATCTTGATTACAAGAACCTGAGCAATGACCTTAAGGTTGACCAGCGGACGATTGCGAATTACATCTCATACCTGGAATATGCCCTTTTCCTGCAGAAGCTTTACAATTACTCCCGGAATCTCCTTACCAGTGAGAAGAAGGTAAAAAGGCTCTATTCCTCCAACACGGCGTTTACTCTGGCACTGAACCCCCAGGCCGAACTGCCGGCAGTCATGGAGCAATATTTCGTAAACAGCCTTAATGCGAAGTTCTTTCTAAAGACTCCCCAGAAAGAGGAGATCGATATCATTTATACCGGTGAAAAGACTCTGCTGCCTATAGAAATTAAAATCAAAGCAAAAATAGATAGAGACGACATTAAAACTCTTTTCAAATTCCTCGAAAGAAATAAGCTTGATAAAGCTCTGCTTATAACCCTTGATACTGAAACGAAATTCAAGAACGATAGCCTTTTAGTTGAGGCAGTCCCCTACTGGAAATATTGGAGCATCAGAGAAAGGATTAATTGAGAAAGTTATGGCACGGGCAAGTTGTCAATGTCCACGTGGACAGCTTCAGGGATTGCAAGATATTGAAATAACTATTATATTTTCTTGGGCTTCTGCTTCGTAATCAGCTGGCCGGGAGTTCGACTCTCCCCACCGGCTCCAGTATAAACCAGAGGTTTTCTGCACTGAGCAGTATTGCTTACCGCGTTCCCGGAACCCGAACATCATGAAAAAATGTTTTCACAACATCTGTATTTTCTCTTTAGATTTTTTGGTTAATATAAATAGAGTCGTCCCAATACGGTACAATGAAAGAGAAAGGAACTCGATGAGAGCAGAGGGAAACAAAAAATTACTGCGGCAAAGGTTTATTCTTGCCCTGCTCCTGTTCGTTGTACTGGTCCCGGGGAACGTACTTGCGGGAGATACCTTGCAGCAGATAGAAAAGGAACTCCGGAACAGAGACTGGCAGGTCCGGCTTGCGGCAGTGGAGAAGCTGGGCGGAAGAAATGATGAAACAACGGTTGAACTCCTGATGAAGGTTGTGGGAACGCGGAGTGAGTACTGGCCGGTCCAGATTAAAGCCATACAGCTATTGGGCGAAACAGCGAATCCGAAGACACTCCCGCTCCTGCTCTCGATCTTCAACGACACATTCCGGAACTGGGAATGTCCATCGATAAAATCACAGACCGCGCTTGCGCTTGCAAACTTCAAGGGTGAGAAAAAAGTTATCGAGACGCTTGCGAAAGGAATCCACGACCGCGAACTCCTTACGAGGGAAGCGTCCATCCAGGCATTGGGGAAAACCGGCGACCCGCGCGCGATACCCTATCTGATAGAGATATTGCGTGACGAGAGCGTTGCCGTCAGGCTGGGTGCCGTAGAAGCCCTCGAAACAATCGGTGATCCGCTTGCAGTCCATCCTCTGCAATATGTTGCAGAACATGACAGCGTTCCTCTTGTGAGGGAGCGTGCAGTGACCGCACTGAAAAATTTTCATTAGACCGGGAAACGCACGTATTAGGCTGCGAGCGGAACCAGGGGGTGTAAATTCGCGGCGGATTATTTCTTCAGTTTCTTTGCCATATATACCCGGAGGGGACATTGGCAGAAGAAGAGTTCCGCGAAGGGTACCGAGAACTTGCATGTGTTCGCATGATGTTCCAGGCATATGAGGAATGTTTCAAGCCCGATATCTTGTGTTTTGCTCAGCTGCTGCATGCCGGATTTATAGCAGACAAAGTCCTTCGGGCACTCTAATCCGTTGATGAGTTCCTCGATTGCACTTTTCCAGTCTTCTCCCAATTTCTGCACGTAAACCCTCCCTGAAGGAAGCGCACCACTATACTCCAGGCGAGCGGCGTTTGTAAATACAAAAATGAACCTGCTGTGTATTCTTAGCCTTTTTTAATAAATAACCCTGTGGCAAGTTGACAGCGCATTATCAAGTTCAAATATAACCGTACAATATAATACCGCGGACGGGGCAGGGCAGTTGAGATGGGTTCACGGGGAGTTGTTTCTGCCAACTCGCACCGGGCAGACCACTCTTGATTGTGATACAATGATACATAGTTATTCCCTGGAATGAAATATAACCGGTGGTAGAACATTGCAAGCCTTAGAAGAAATCCTCGAGCGTGTAGAAGCGAAGAAGAGTGATTATGAGCGTTATAATTTCGGCCAGACCGAAAATAACGCAATTATGACTTTTTTTGACCTCGCTCAGGAATTCGACGATATCGGGGATTTTTATAATCTCTGCATTACGATTCCGAAGGGATTTTTCGGTCTTGATGCACGGCTCTATCTCATAGAGTCGAAATCAAACACCCTGCTGCTTGCTGCAAAAACAGATGATCAGGGGCCTGAATTGAATATGCCTCCTCCTGATACTGTTCAGCCCGGCGAAAACCCCTCTTATACCAGCGACGGGAGTCTTGTATTGACGATCCGGGGTAAAAAAATCCTTATTGACCAGCTCCCCTTTCAGACCAGGGACAATGTACTCGGCCTTCTCGAGATATTTCCGGTGCATGTCCGGGATGCGCATACCGAACTCTTTTTTGAGAAATATGCGAACAGAATAGGCTATAACATGCACAATAAGTTTCTTGCGGTAAAAAATATCGAACACCTGAAGTTTATCAGAACCCTTGTTGCAGACATCGAACACAATGTAATCGTACCGAATATGATATACAGATTGTTTTTAAGGCGGCTGAGGGGAAAGATCATGAAAAATGTCGAGATAGAGAACCTGCTCACTGAATTTTTCATGCAGAAAGGGAATGACGCAGCGGAAACAGAACCCCTCCTCCGGGAATTCAATGAGGTCAACCAGGGGTTGACCGGCGAGCTGGAGAATATTGAAAAACATTATAAGAACATGAGTCTTTTTCTTGAAACCCTCCTGCGCCGCAGCCATTTTGAATACGGCAGGCTGACGCTCCGCACAAAGGCATGCAACATGAAGAAGGACCTGGTGCTGCCGCAGCTTGAGAGTTTTATGGAAAGATTTCAGAATGCGGGGATAACCATAGATGACCGTTTAAGCGGCATTCCCGATGAAGAAATCGTCAGTGTGGTGGATGTAGGATTGATGGCACAGGTGTATGCAAATCTTTTTTCGAATGCACTCAAGTACACACAGGAAATCATCACCACAAACGGTGAAAAGAAGAAATATGTTGCGTATGGCAGGGAGACGATCAGGGACTTCTTCGGCACGGGGAAAGACGGCATAAAGTACAATGTCTTCAGCACCGGTCCCCATATCCCGGCTGAAGAACGGGAGAAAATCTTCGAAGAGGGATACCGGGGCGGGGGCATACACAAGAAGCCGGGGACAGGTCATGGGCTGACTTTTATTAAGAATGCGATCGAAATACACGGAGGAGTAGCAGGGTGCGAGGCGACACAGTACGGCAACAACTTCTATTTTATTCTGCCCGAAACAAGCTGAACCTGCCTCTTTTTGCCCTCAATTTTAGGCTAAAAATTCCAGTTGACTATTTGCCGAATCCCGGTATAATTTACAGAGAACAAGGGGGGATCATGTGCCGGTATTTTTACGCAACTGAACGATTTCTTTGCCCGTGGTTCCTCCCGGAAACAGCCTGAACCGAAAAGGACAAGGGATATGGATCCGAACACAATGAACGATGACAAAGCGGAGAAAAGACGGTATGAGAGAATTGCCGTTGATATCCTGGATATCACCGGCAAGATCACCCTTGCCAATACGGTCAAGATACTGAATATCAGTATCGGCGGCGTCCTCCTGAAAGTAGACAGACAACTCCATGTCGACAGGACCTATGAGCTGAGGCTCGGGGGGAAAGGAAAAGTGCTGGCGGTCTCTTCCAACGTCGTACGGAGTGAACTCAGTGAAAGCATGAGAGATCCTTCCGGGAATATTATCCCGATCTATTCTGTAGGCATGCAGTTTATCGATACATCCAGCGAAAAGATGCAGGAACTCGCAGAGTTCATAAAAGAATATTACCTGGATTATCAAAGAGAAGAATTTGAAAAAGCAGAGGATATGACAAGATTAAGCGGGATCAGACTCCATGTGCGGTTTCATATCGATGAGCCGGAAAACGCGAGTGTGTTCTCTGAAGATACATGCAAAGTGAAGAAAATCAGCCTCGGCGGCATGCTTGTTGAGGGTGGGCATGAGCTTCCCCTTGAAGACCGGCTCCCTATGGAGATAACCCTTCCGGGGAAGAAAGTGGTAACCCTTATGGGAAGAATCGCAATGTGCAAGCCTGTTGCCGGAACAGACCCCCGTAAGTATGAAGCAGGGATAGAATTTATCGATATGCCGGAGGAAGACCGGCAGGCATTGCAAGGCTTTGTGCATTCGCTGGAAAACCGCTAAGCAGCAACTATCCCCTGCTCCTGTAGTACTGATTTTTTGTGTTTTTGCCTATTGCACCCCTCCATGGTAAAATAGCTGCCGATGATCCATACCGGAAGCAACCAGGAAACCTTTCTGCACGACACTCTCAAGACGGTTTTTGGCTTTCAGACATTCCGTCCGAACCAGGAAGCTATCATCCGGAGTATTCTTGCCGGGATGGACGTATTTGCCGTAATGCCTACAGGCGGCGGGAAGTCCTTATGTTTTCAGTTGCCTGCAACGGTGATGCACGGCACGACGGTTGTTATTAGTCCGCTTATCTCATTGATGAAAGATCAGGTGGACGCAGCAGTCGGAAACGGGATACAGGCCGCATTTATAAACAGCTCGATGAGTTCCGATGAGGTATCAGACGTCTACCGTATGTTGCAATACAAGAAGATAAGCCTTCTCTATATCGCCCCCGAACGATTTGCGATGCCGCATTTCCTTGAAAGGCTGAAGACGGTGAAACTCTCCCTGTTTGCCATTGACGAGGCCCATTGCATATCAGAATGGGGGCATGATTTCCGTCCGGATTATCTTGGCCTTTCCCGTATCCCTGAGCTGTTTCCCGATGTGCCGGTTGCTGCCTTTACCGCAACCGCGACCAGAAGGGTTCAGGAAGATATAATTTATAAGATCGGCCTCAGAAAACCTCATATCGTGCGGGCATCGTTTAACCGTCCGAACCTCTTCTACGAGGTCAAGGCAAAATCAAGGGTAGAATTGCAGATACTGGAGTTTCTCAGCGACCATCCGGGCGAATCAGGGATTATCTACCGGACAACCCGCGATTCGGTGATGGAGACAGCCGGTTTCCTGAACACAAAGGGGATTGCGGCGCTGCCCTACCATGCCGGTTTATCAGCTGACGAACGGACAAGAAACCAGGAGACGTTTAACAGGGATGAAGTGCAGGTAATAGTAGCAACCATTGCCTTCGGGATGGGCATCGATAAATCGAATCTGCGTTTTGTTCTCCATGCCGACCTTCCCAAAAATATCGAAGGCTATTATCAGGAGACAGGCCGGGCAGGCCGGGACGGAGACCCCGCCCACTGCCTCCTCTTTTTCGGACGGGGCGATATCCCCAAGATCCGTTATTTCATCAATGAGATAAAGGACGATAAAGACCGGTTTATCTCGATCGAGAAGTTAAATCAGATTGTAGGGTTTGCAGCGCACAACGTATGCAGGAGAAGGCAGCTTCTGGGATTTTTCGGGGAAGACTATCCCGATGATAATTGCGGCGCCTGTGATATCTGTTCCGGGTCGGTCGAACAGGTCGACATTACCACAGATGCGCAGATACTCCTGTCGGCAATATCAAGAACCGGGCAGCGGTTCGGGACAGGTCATATTATCGATATTGTGACCGGCGCGGATACAAAGCGCATCCGGGAGCTTGGACATAACAGTATCAAGACTTACGGCACAGGAAAAGGCAGGGACAAGAAATACTGGCGTTCTGTGATCGATGAACTCATTGCACAGGAAACCGTTCTGCAGGAAGGTGATCCTTACCCTGTGATGAAAATTACCCCGAAGGGCTCAGATATCCTGTTCGGCAGGGAAAGCTTTATGGCGTTGAGGAAAGAGGAGGGAAAGGCGAAGACCGCGAGGGAAAAAGAAGACGCTGAAGGATATGACAGGACACTTTTCGAGAAACTTCGCGCTGTCAGAAAAAGGATTGCCGAAGGGCAGGAAGTCCCTCCCTATGTTGTATTTTCAGACAGGACCCTGCGCGAGATGTGCAGGCGCTTTCCTTCGACACTCGCTGAAATGAGGAAAATAAGCGGTGTCGGTGACGCCAAACTTGAACGGTATGGCAGGGATTTTGTCCGGGAGATACAAAGCTATCTTGATGAAAACCCCGGAATAGCTATTCCGGAACCGGAGTCAGGGGACGCCGGAAGTGCAGTCCTTCCTCAAAAGAAGAAAAAGGGTGAAACAATCGAAGAGACCTATATGTTTTTCAAGGGCGGGATGTCCCCTGATGATATCGCCAAACTGCGCAGTCTTGCGCCTTCCACCATAGCTTCCCATCTGGAACGCCTGATCATGGACGGTCGTGATATAGACATGGACCGGGTTGTCGATCCCGGCAAACGTCTGAAGATAGAGGGATTTTTCAAGAACATCAAAGGATGGGAACTCAATCCCGTCGTGGAGCACTTCACCGGTATGGTGAGTTATGAAGAAGCAAGACTCGTAAGGGCGCATCTGCTTCGGAATAATAAAGGATAAGATTCTTTCAAGGGCTTACAAAAAACAACCTAAATGATTGTTTTCATTCTCTCTACATTTTTGCAGGGCTGACAATTTTTATGGTATGCGGAGCAAATGATCGATTGTCTTTATTATATTTTCCATCGGAGATGCAGCGGTCTTATTTGAATCTTCCGTTTTCTGAGTCGAGAGATATACATTGCTTCTATAACCGGTAAAGGTCGAGTTCACATTCACTGTTCCTTCCAGATCATACTCATCAATGTACAGGGACATTTTCATCTTCATTTTTCCTTTAATCT
This sequence comes from Thermodesulfovibrionales bacterium, assembly GCA_022013235.1. Taxonomy (GTDB): domain Bacteria; phylum Nitrospirota; class Thermodesulfovibrionia; order Thermodesulfovibrionales; family SM23-35; genus JAKLQR01. The sequence continues at coordinate 8,333 of JAKLQR010000203.1, forward strand.
TGCTGGAAGTTTTATTTTCAGAACCATAAAAAGAGTAGCTGGTAATAGATACATCGACGTCTGTATCCAGCATATACTCCAGACTGTCCTTGAGATAGTCTTCAATATCAGCAGGCTCCATGTAAACAGTGAATTTATTTCGTTCTTGTCCCCAATTTCCTTCTAAATCCGTCATCTCAAAGGTGTTGTCATCATAGAAAATGAATTCGTCTTCAAAATATGTTGTTTCTTTTTCGGTCCCATATCCCTTGATCTTGATTATTACTGTTGTCTTTCCGTTAATATCCCACGAACCCTCTACTAATGACCAGGCAGGACTGCTGAAGAGAATAATGAGTATTGTGCTGAGGATAATTGGAAATATTTTTCTGAGCATAGTCCCCCTTAAAAGTAATCGTTGTTCATAAATATATTGACAGAGGTATAGAGAAAAAACTTCTTGGTTCCCGTATAAAAAATACCTCATCTTCCCATCTACTTTATTTGAATCGCTGATATTGAACCATTGCCCTAAATGTAATGTCAAGACGGAATAAAACTTTAAACCTTCTTAAATTCTCCGAACAAATCTGGAGGGCAGTCTTTAGAGCAATATGTGTAAAACCCTCTAGGCAATAAGACATCAGAACCGCAGTATATTGCAACTGGAAACCAGGATCAGAAAGGCCATGCCTCAAGGGCAATGAGGACATAACAGACAGGGGAGGCGAGCCGCAAGCCCTTGAATTTATTGGTAGGCGATGCTGGTATCGAACCAGCGGCCTCTTCCGTGTGAAGGAAGCGCTCTACCACTGAGCTAATCGCCCACCTGAAAAGAAAGATGCAAGCATTTTTATATTACCCGAAATCGTTTGTTTTTTAAATACCTCGGCAGAAAGAAATTGAGGCCGTGATATAATTTGGCAGCTGCCATGGTGCAATAAAGCAGTAAAAAATGAAGGAATGGTGTAATACTTCTCCCTCTGGAAAAGTAAGGCTGGGGGGCAGCAGTTGCAATGAAGAAAATCTTTACCCTCGGGACTGATTTGAGAAGCGAAGAGGATTTCATCGAAATCCTCCTCGCGTATGATATCCATGCAGTAATAGATGTCCGCAGTTTCCCGAAAAGCAGGCTTCCGATATTCACCCGGGCCAACCTCGAATCTCTCCTGAAACGGGAAGGACTTGAATACCATTTCCTCGGAAAGGAACTGGGCGGCTTCAGAAAGGGCGGATATATTGCCTATGCCATTACTGACGATTTCAGCAGGGGCATCGACTTTCTCGAATCTCTTGCAGGGAAAAATACCTCGGTCATAATCTGTGCTGAAAAGTTACCCTGGAAATGCCACCGGAGATGGATAGCACGGGAACTGCAGAAAAGGGGATGGGAGGTCGACCATATTATTGAGAAAGGGAAGGTGTGGGTGCCGAAGTGAATCTGCGGATATATCTGTCTGAAAATAAAAGTACTGAGAGTCTTTAAGGTCGTCCAAACTGTTCGGGCGCAGGGGTGCCGTGCAATTTCCGGATCGGAATAAACTCCCTCTTTTCCTGTGCAAATCTTTCTCTGACTGTAATGGTAGTGGACTATTGAAAGTCGAGACCTCCGCTTCGTCTTCCCGAAAGGCCAAAGCCTATTCGGGATTACCCGTGATTCCGATTCGGAAATTGAACGGTATCCCTGAGGATATTGAAAGGTGAGAATGTATTCCTTATTCGTAGTGTTTTCGTTTAAACTAATTCCTGGCGGGTTTTCTTGCTGTTCGGTACTCTCTTTTTGCTGGGTACTGATTGCTGCGTAGAGGAGGGGTGCCAGAGCGGTTGAATGGGACGGTCTCGAAAATCGTTGTGGGGGCAACTCCACCGAGGGTTCGAATCCCTCCCCCTCCGCCATGCGATTTCTTATCTGCGCTCCTGAAAAAACCTTTTTAACAGTCCTGCACATTCTTCCTGAAGCACCCCCGAGACAACTTCTACCTTATGGTTCAGTCTTTCATCCGAGAGGATTCTATAGAGGCTGTCGACCGCGCCCCCTTTTTCATCCCTGCACCCGTACACAAGTTGTCCGAGCCGGGCGTTTACCATTGCGCCTGCGCACATGACACACGGCTCTTTCGTGACATAGAGGGTCGTATGTGTCAGCCGCCAGGTTGATTTTTTATGGGCGCCGAGCCGGAGCACAATCGTTTCCGCATGGCCTGTGGGATCATTGAATGACTCCCTGCAGTTATGTGCCCTCGCGATTACCACATTGTTCTGCACAAGGAC
>JAKLQR010000020.1 GCA_022013235.1 Thermodesulfovibrionales bacterium
ACCGGATTCCGTCCTCCGACTTGATCGGGGGATCAAGTCGTGGAATGACGAAGAAAGATTTTAAACAGCTTTGAAGGACTTATCCCGAAAGCTTTCGGGATCCGGAATCTTTCCGGACAAGCCGGAATAACAAGGTGAAGCTAATCTATAGCTTACCAATCACCGTTGATAACACCACTTTAAGGGACACTACACTAAGTGCGTTTGTGAATATTCGGTCCTCCTGCCCTGACGAAACCCAGTATAATCATTCCGGCGAGAAAAAAAGCGGCAATTGACAGGATTGCAGGCCTTTGGCTTCCAAACGCTGTCGATATCTGTCCGAATGCGAGCGGACCGAGGATTGCTGAAGATTTGCCCACCAAAGAATACACGCCGAAATATTCAGCCTCTTTCCCCCGGGGAATAAATTGTGTATAGAAAGCACGGGAGGCTGCCTGGACAGTGCCAAGACCGAGGCCTGCGCATAACGCGACTCCCCAGAACTGACTTTTTGTTTGTACGAAAAAGGCGAGCGTGGCAACAAGCGTCCACAGGAGAAGCGATAAGTAGACGACTTTTTTTGGCCCCCAAAGGTCGATGGGTTTTGCCATAACCAGGGAACCCAGTAAAGCGGTCAGTTGTACAAGAAGATAAAGGACAATCAGCTCCTGGGCCTGAAACCCGAGCGTTGTTGCAGCAAAAATGCTCGAAAAAACGATAACTGTATTTACCCCGTCCTCATAGAGAAGAAACGATATCAGGAATTTTCTCGCCTCTTTCCCCCGCCAAATCTCTCTCAGGGTTTTCATCGTATAGCGGACCCCTTTCGCACCGGCATGGGTCCAGGAAGCGTCTGCTCTTCTGTCCCCCGGGAGGAACAAAAATGCAGGAAGGGAAAACAAGGCAAAGAACAGGGCGACCATCACCCATACAATCTTGAAATCTCCTGCTTTGACCAAAGGGAGTGCGATCAGGAGAGCAGCGATAGAACCGGCATACCCGACCATATATCCCCATGCAGAGACCCTGCCGGTGTATTCCGGGGGGGCTATCCTCGGGAGAAAAGAGTTGTAGAAAACCAGTCCGCCTTCCATCCCGATATTGGCAATGACAACGAGCAGGAATCCTTCGATGACCATTCCCTCGTTCAGGTAAGTCAGGCCCGCGATTGCGGCTACACTGATTGCGGTATAGAGAAAGAGAAAATGTTTCCTCAGTCCCCCGAAATCTGCGATTCCTCCGAGAAAAGGCGACGTGAAGGCGACAATCGCCATACTCACCGAAATTGCCCTTCCCCACCACAGGTCGCCGAGTCCGGCATCGTTCCCCACAATCACGCTGGTATAATACACAGGGAAAACAACTGCCACGATCACTGCTGAATAGCTTGAGTTTGCAAAGTCGAACAGCGTCCAGCTGATGAGGTGTTTTTTGTTGAGATTCATGGCAGGCTCTATAGGTGCAATTGTGAAGCGACTTTTATCGCCTCGATCATACTTGAAGGATTCGCAATCCCTTTCCATGCGATGTCATAGGCTGTCCCGTGGTCAGGAGAAGTGCGGACAAAAGGCAATCCCACCGTAACATTCACCCCGGTGTCGAATGCAATCATCTTCAGGGGAATCAATCCCTGGTCGTGATACATGCAGACGACCATGTCGAGCTCACCTCTATACGCCTTATGGAAAACTGTATCCGGGGGCCAGGGGCCTGAGACAGGTATGCCCTCTTTCACCGCAGCCCGTATCGCAGGGATTATTGCGTTGATCTCTTCATCTCCGAACATCCCCGCCTCTCCGGCATGCGGATTGAGCCCTGCAACTGCAATTTTTGGTCTTTTGATCTTCAGCATTCTGCATGCCTTCTCTGCAAGCCTGATTGTTTTCAGGACCCTCTGTTTCGTGATTAACTCCGGCACCTGACTAATCGCCGTGTGTATTGTAACCAGTATGACACGGAGGGGACCTCCCGCGAGCATCATGGCATAGTCTTTTGTACCTGTCAATTCTGCAAGCATTTCCGTATGGCCCGGCCATGGCAACCCCGCCATCTTCATGGCTTCTTTTGATATCGGCGCCGTAACAATCCCGTCAACCTTTTTCCCTGAAGCAAGCTCGACCGCCTTTCTGATATAGCGTGCGCATGCAGCACCTCCTTCAGGCGTCGGCATACGTTTTTTTATCCCGGGAAGGCTTTTCATATCAATTACATGGATTGTATTCTGTATCAACTTTATTTCTTCAGGGAAACTCACGGTTTTGATTGCTGTAGGCAATCTGAGGAGTGCAATTGCCTCCTGCATCACGCCCGCATCTCCGATAATTACGGGGATACAGCATTTCCTGACCGCAGGAGATGCGACAGCCCGGACAACGATTTCTGCCCCAAGGCCTCCCGGATCGCCCATGGTGACGGCAAGTATTTTTTTCTTCATTCCCTGTGTCTTCATCTCATTAAGGTTCTCAAAATAGTATACACGTTGAGGCAGTCCACTCAGGGGTTCCCAACCCCTTCTAACCTCCCCTTATCTTAAGGGGAGAGACATCCGCCCTCTCAAACACATATTTCTTCAGGAACGCCCTTATCCCCTCAGTATAGATCTTCCCGGACAGGAGAAACCCTTCGTTGTGTCCACCGCTGATTGAAAGAAATTCCTTTGGCTGAGACGCGCGCTCGAAAACCCTCTGGCCGAATCTGAAAGGGATTATTTCATCATCAGGGCTGTGAATAATCAGCTTCGGACAGGAAAGAGCGGTGATCTTTTCCGCTGTTGCATAGTGATATTTTGACAACAACCTGACAGGGAAGAAGGGATACAGGGATTGTCCGATATCCGGCGCCGAGGTGAACGCGGATTCCAGGATAAGGGCTCCGGGGTTCTTTCTCTGTGCAATCTCGGCAGCCACAGCTGCACCGAGTGAACGGCCGAACAGAACGATCCTCTCCGGCGGTTTCTGTTTTACCCGGACCAGATAATCCCATGCAGCCTCTGCATCGAGATAGGTGCCGTTCTCGGACGGCTTTCCCTGACTGTTGCCGTATCCCCGGTAATCGAAGATGAGCACACTAAGGTTCATGCCATGAAATATCCTGATGGAATCCAGCCGGTGGGAGATGTTTCCGGCATTGCCGTGACAGAAGAGGAGCACACCCTGTTCATTGTCTGCCGGGACGTACCAGGCGGCGATATTGATCCCGTCGTTCGTTCTCAGGATGACATCTTCATACGAAAGCCCTGCGGACTTCGGTGTCGTCCAGAGGGCTCTTTCCGGGAAATAGAGCATGCTGTCCTGCTTGAGATATACGATAAGCAGGATAACCGCGTATGAAAGGAGAAGAATGATCCCTATGCTTATGAATGGCTTGCTCAATCTCATTTCCTGTCAGGCAGCATATGCGCCCTGGAACAATTACTGCTTTTCATGAAACCTGATTCTGATGCAGGTCTTTTTTTTGAGTTCGGCAAGATGGAGTTTGAGGCGGTCGTTCAGTTCGCGCTCGGTAAGATAATTCTCGATCTCCTCCCTTACCTCATCGAATTCCTTTCCTCCAAAGGCCTCGCGGTGCGAGTTATAATATTCCGACGACTCTTCATCTTTGATTCTGATGAATGCGCGGATTTTCAGGTCAATATATTCCTTCATGAGTTCATCTTCAGAAGGCGCTTCAATCCTGATCTTTTGCCCCTCTCTGACAAGGAGCATCCTGTTGACCATAGTATTGAGCACCTCTTCTCTCGTAATGTCCGGCAGAACCTTCACCGTTTCCGCATACTTGTCCTCAAGGTCGCTGAGTGTAATCGCAGTGTTGTCGATAGATGCAACGACCCGGTCTTTTATTTCAGCACTGAGCGAAGAACAGGGAGCTAAGAGCAAAGAGCTAAGAGCAAAGAGCAGAAAACACAGAGCACAGAGCACAGAACCAGGATTGAAGAGCCGAAAAGAGATATCGGGCGTCTTTTTCGGCATAACACGCTTCTCAGGTAGAGTTTTCATCTCTCTGCTCTTAGCTCTTTGCACTTTGCTCATCTTTTTAAAAGGCATGGCCTATGCTGAAATGAATTTCTCCGCTGCTTTCACCTTTCTCTCTCTGGAGCTTGTATCCGTAATCGACCCTC
>JAKLQR010000204.1 GCA_022013235.1 Thermodesulfovibrionales bacterium
AAATATACTGGAAAATGAGATAGAGAAAGTCATGAAAGATTGGGTTGCTGCCTAGGGTATGGTACAATAGCAAGCAGATCTTTTAAGGAGTTGATGGCGTAACCATTCTCTTGCAATTACAGAAAAGTCTTTGTCAACAATTCTGCCCTCATTTTAAACCTTCAAAAGAAGATGAACTCGCCTGTATGGGATTTCTTGTCATCGAACGGCTGATACAGCAAGGGATGAATATCCCCTTCGAAAAACCATCGCAGTGGTCAGACCCCGGGAATCAGGAAGAACTTATGGTTACGTTGTGTCCGGTGTGTCCGTTCTATGAAAATGACTGCGATTTTGCTCAGCGGCAGGAGGGTGCCCTGCCCTGTGGCGGTTTTCTTCTGCTGGGGGAACTCATCAAGAGGAAGATCATTTCGATTGACATCATAAAAGAGATTCGATAAACTTTTTTAAAAAAGGTGAGGTCATGGCGAATTTTTCGATACGGGAAGTTGTTGAGCAGGCAGTGCAGACAGAAAAAATCGGTGAAGAATTTTACCGGACTATGGCAAAGAAATTTCAAGACAACAATGAATTGAAAAAACTTTTTGAACTCCTCGCAGCTCACGAAATCAAGCACGGGAAGAGTTTTGCCGAACTGAAGAACACCCTTGCCGATCAGGAACCGGAGGGCTGGGAAGAAGTTACGCTCTACCTTAAAGCGATCGTCGATTCTGAATTTTTTCTGGGGAAGGACAAATGCCTGCCTTCGATGGAGCACGTCCAGACAGCCGCTCAGGCAGTCGACTTTGCACTCTGCTTCGAGCGCGAAACACTCCTCTATTACCACACACTGAGAGAGACAACCAGAGGAAAATCGCTTATCGACGATATAATCCGGGAAGAGCGAAGCCATATTGTCTGGTTGAACAATTTAAAACAAAGCCTCACATAGAAAGCATCGTTTGGACTATTCAATCAAAATAGGCGGGGAGGCCGGCCAGGGCATCCAGACCATCGGGGATACTCTTGCAAAGGTATTCTCCCGCTTTGGGTATCATGTTTTCACTCACCAGGATTATGAATCCCGGGTCAGGGGCGGGCACAATTTTTACCAAATACGGATAGCTGATCATCTGGTCATGACCTCGAGAGAAAAGATCGATATCATCGTCGCCCTTGACCTCGACAGTATTACCCTTCATGAGAAAGAAGTTTCTCCCCGCGGGATCATACTCTATGACTCATCTCTTATCGGTCAGGTCCCCATGTCCGGAGAGCAGGCAGTTGCGCGTCTTGATATGCCTTTGCTCGAACTGGCAACGAAACACGGCAATAAAATCATGGTGAATACCGTAGCTACCGGTGCAGTGCTGGGAATATTCCGGCTGGACCTGCAGATATTGGCGCAGATTCTTGAAACTACTTTTCAGAAGAAGGGAAGGGAAGTCGTTGAATCGAATATCCAAGCGGCGCTGTCCGGATATAATCATGTCATAGCGCATTGTAAAACCTGTGTGTTCCCTCTGGAACCAGAGACTTCTGCGGCCAAACAGACTATGATGCTCATGTCGGGGATAGATGCGATTGGATTGGGGGCGCTCTCTTCAGGATGCAAATTCTATGCTGCCTATCCCATGACACCCTCAACAGGCATCATGAATTACCTGGCGGGAAAAGAAAAAGAGTTCGGCATAGTCGTGGAGCAGGCGGAAGATGAAATTGCTGCAATCAATATGGCGCTGGGAGCTTCTTTTGCAGGGGTAAGGTCCATGACCGGCACGGCGGGAGGAGGGTTTGCCCTCATGGTAGAAGGTCTCTCCCTGGCAGGGATGACGGAAACGCCTCTTGTCATCGCGCTCGGCCAGAGGGCGGCGCCGGCCACAGGGCTTCCTACCCGCACTGAACAGGGCGACCTCCTGTTCGCAATCCATTCTGCTCATGGAGAATTCCCCCGGATAGTGTTCGCGCCAGGGACACCGGAACAGGCGTTCTCTCTCACAAACAAAGCCTTCGACCTCGCAGAAAAATATCAGGTTCCCGTTTTTCTTATCTTCGATCAATATATCGCCGATACGCTCTGGACATATAAAACGTTTGATGTAAATCCTGTAGTCTGGAATGATTACCGGCTTAGAGGAGAGGAATTCGCGCGCCTGAATACCTATAAGCGGCATGCGTTCACCGAGACAGGGGTATCGCCGCTCGGCGTCCCCGGAGAGGCAAGGCATGTTGTCGTAACAGACAGTGATGAGCACGACGAAGAAGGCCATATCATCGAAGATGCGGAAACAAGGAACAAAATGGTCCAGAAGAGACTTATGAGAAAATTGCCTTTAATACGGTGTGAGATAAAAGAGCCGCTCTATTACGGCGGGAGCAACCCGAGGATTGTTATCGCCGGGTGGGGTTCCACATATGGAGTTATGAAAGAGGCGGTTGACTTCCTGTCCAAAAAGGAGAGCATAGGGCTTTTACATTTCAGCGAACTCTATCCCTTTCCCTCCCCTTCTCCCCTTACACAGAATTATTTTTCAACCCTGAAAAATGCACAGTTTACGATCTGTATCGAGAACAATGCAACCGGACAGTTCGCCCGGCTCATGAGAGCTGAAACCGGATTCGAATTTCATGAAAAGATCCATAAATATGACGGAAGGCCTTTTTTACTCGAAGAACTTGCAGGAGAAATCAATGCCCGTATTGGAAGATTATAAGGGACAACCGCCGGCTTGGTGCCCCGGGTGCGGCAATTATAGTATTTTGAAGGCTTTCAAGGAGACTGTTGTCGAACTAGGGATAGAACCTTATCAGTTCACCATCGTTTCCGGCATCGGGCAGGCAAGTAAATTCCCCCACTATCTGAAGTGCAATACATTCAACGGACTGCACGGCAGGACACTCCCCGTTGCAACGGGCATCAGACTTGCAAATCATGAAATGCTGGTGTTTGCGGTTGCAGGAGACGGGGACTGCTACGGAGAAGGCGGCAACCATCTTATGCATGCCATGAGGAGGAATATTAATGTGAATCTCTTTGTGCACGACAACCAGATCTACGGCCTTACCAAAGGACAACCCTCTCCCACAAGTCTTGAAGGTATGGTCACCAAGAACCATCCATTCGGTGTTTTTTCTGAGCAGTTAAATCCGATGGCCCTGGCAGTGGCCCTCGACTGCAGTTTCGTAGCACGGGGATTTGCCGGGGAGATCGAACATCTGAAGGAACTCATGAAATCTGCAATCCTCCACAAAGGGTTTTCTCTCCTTGATATCCTTCAGCCGTGTGTTACGTTTAATAAGATTAATACCTATGAGTGGTATAAAAAAAGGGTATATAAGATTGAGCCGGAATACAGCCCGGACGACAGGATAAATGCATTCACGAGAGCGCTTGAATGGGGAGACCGTATCCCTCTTGGCGTGATATACAGGAACAAAAGGCAGATTCTGGAAGAACGAATACCGGTCATCAGAGATATGCCGCTTGTAAAACAGAAATTTGATGCATCGAAAATAGAAGATACATTGAGAGATTTCTCCTAGAAAATAACAGTTGAGCATGTTCCGCGTATCAGGCATCATTCCTCCGAGTTTATAGTGTACACTTCCTGTTCCCGCTGATGTAGATTCAAAAAACTTCCGAGGCCTTGAATTTTCTGCTCAAATTGCTAAGATGAAGAAAAGGCATTATGGTGTAGAGGCATGGGGATCGGAAAAGTCAGGGGCATTATTCAAGAGATACTGGATCCTGCGGGAATCACCATAGACGGCTCCAGGCCCTGGGATCTACGCATACAGGATGAGAGGTTCTTCAGAAGGGTTTTCAGGGACGGGAGCCTCGGACTTGGCGAATCATTCATGGAAGGATGGTGGAAGAGTGATCGCCTTGACGAATTTTTCTGCAGGATCATGCCTCTGAGACTTGAAGAGACTATCAGGAACAATTTGAAACTCCAGTACAACATCTTGAAAGCCGTTGTCTTCAACCTGGCAAGCAGGTCCAGGGCATTTGCGGTGGGAGAGAAACATTATGATCTCGGCAATGAACTCTTCAGGAGAATGCTCGACCGGCGAATGGTTTACAGCTGCGGCTACTGGCAAAATGCCGGGAATCTCGATGAAGCCCAGGAAGCCAAACTGGACCTTGTCTGCAGGAAACTGGGGTTTCAGCCGGGAGACCGGGTGCTCGATATCGGCTGCGGATGGGGGGGCTTTGCCAGGTATGCGGCTAAGCGGTATGGGGTGAGTATTGTCGGTATAACCATATCGAGGGAGCAGGCTGCACTTGCAAAAGATATCTGTGCGGGACTGCCTGTTGATATCAGGATTCAGGACTACCGGGACGTGAAGGAACCATTCGATCACATTGTCTCCATCGGCATGTTCGAGCATGTTTGTTATAAGAATTACAGGAAATATATGGAAGTTGTGCACCGATGCCTCAAAGAGGACGGACTTTTCCTCCTCCACACCATCGGAGACAGTTGCTCAAATGTTATTATAGATCCGTGGTTCGAAAAGTATATCTTCCCGAACTCGATGATCCCCTCCATGGAGCAGATCAGTGAATCGGCAGAAAAGCTGTATGTCATCGAGGACTGGCATAATTTCGGTCTTTACTATGACCCTACGCTGATGTCATGGTTTGACAACTTCGACCGGAACTGGGATGTGCTGCACGAGTTTTACGACGACCGTTTTTACCGTATGTGGAAGTACTATCTCCTGAGTTGCGCCGGGACCTTCAGGTCCCAATGCCTTCAGGTGTGGCAGCTTGTTCTCACAAAAAGAAGAGTGCCCGGAGGATATACTCCGGTCCGGTGAACCCGAATATTGTATTTGAGGAGGCATATCGTTGGAATTTGAGAATTGTCCATACTGTGGCCAGAAAATTCTGAAAGGTGCATTGAAGTGTCCTGGATGCAGTAGAATTCTGCAAACGCCGGAAGAACGTGAAGCGTTGATCCAGAAATATAAAAAACCTCAGAAGAAATCCGGTTTTGTCAAACTTCTCAAATTTATTATTCTGCTACTTGCCATCGGAGGCATTGTTTACCTCTTTCTGGATGATATCCTGAAAATTGTGAACGCGGTCCTCAAAAAGTAAGCTGTCCCTATGTCTCTTTGGAAACGAATACGCGTGAAATGATTGCCCATCTCTCCTTACTCGAATAATTCATAAATTTTCGGATGAATACGGCAGACATCCCGAAAGCTTTCGGGACTCATTCTCGTCCCCCGATTCCTATCGGGAGACTCCGAGGGACCCCGATAGGAATCGGGATAAATCCGCAAAAATACTGCATCAGCCGTATTGCGGTCAATAGATGAATAATATGGGTTAAAGCGGGTAAGATAGAATATGGCATCCACTGTGAAAAAGGCCATAAAGATAGCTTCCGTCCTCTTGATTTGCTGTCTTATTCTTCTTCTCTCCCTTGGCTATATTCACTATCGTGATTTAAAGAAGACGTTCGCCATGAAGCTCTCTCAGAAAGCGACCTCATTTATCGGGCAGAGAGTAGAAATTGAAGACCTTTCGCTCAGTCTCACTGCGGGAATTAACCTCTACAATGTCAGGATAAAAAACCCTGAAGGTTTTGCGGCCGGAGACCTTCTCACGATAAAAAAACTATTTTTTAAAATAAAATACAGCAGGCTTCCCTGGGGAACATTCTATTTTGACGAGATCACCGTCAATAACCCTGTCCTGACAATACGGCAGGATAAAGAGGGAAAGATCAATATCTCCGGAGAACTGCTGAACTTTTTTAAGAAAAAACCCACATTTAAGTATCAGATCAATGAATTCAGTATCAAATCAGGCTCGCTCGACTTTAATCAGAACACCTATTTCAGGAGTGAAAACATAAATATATCGCTGAAAGACCTCTCTTCAGAACCCGGGCACAAAACGATATTCAAGGGAGATGTCGCATATGCAGGAGGCAGCAGCATCACCGTTGACGGATGGGTGTACCTCAAAGATGAGCCGAAGAAAATGCATGTTAACGTTTCATCCAGGGACCTTGTTCTGTCCCCTCTGCAGGACATGCTTGCACGTTATGGCATAGACACGAAACAGACAAAGGCTGTGTTTGCACTCAATATTGACGGCGATACCGGGAAAGGGGTGCAGATTCAATCGACGGTAGAAATCAGGGAGGCAGGCTTCTCTTTTTTTAAGAAAGAGATCAAGTCGGTCCTCCTGGATATGGATGCTTTCCTGAACATCCCTGACAATACGCTTACTTTTAAAAACATATCGATGCATGCAGGCGGCATTACCACTGCGACGTTGAAGGGAGAACTGAAAAAGACAGCCGATGACCTGTCCTACACCGCATCGCTCAATCTCAGCCGGCTTGACCTGTTGGCATTCAATTTCCTGAAGGGAATACAGGTGGGCGGAGTCATGAGGTCGGAGAATATGCATATCCGGGGAAGCATAAAAGAGGCCTTCCCTGAGGTGACCGGTGTTGTGCAGTTGAACGACGGCAGCTTCATATCAGAAAGCACAAAAATCAACGGGATCAGTACGAAAATAATATTTTTGCCAGGAAAGGAAATGGCTATACGCGGAGAAACGACTGCAAGCATTGTGCAGGCATATGGATATCGCCTCGACAGGCCGGCAGGTGTGGATGTCCTGCTGGATGTCCATGGGAAGCCTGGGGACATGACCCTGCACTTTTCTGCAAGACTTTTGTCCGCCGGCCTGCATACAAAAGAGGGCAGGGCAATTTCTTTCGACAGTGCGGACTTGAATATTCACGGTAGTGTCAGAGAGAAGATTGCCGACCTGAAGAGCAGGATGGAGATAAAGGGAATAACGTACCATGAGTATCATCTCCCCTGGCTGAACATTCATTCTACCATTGCGTATCGGGGCAACAGCATTACCCTCGGAAGCCAGATCATTGAGGCAGGGGATTTCAGGATCACCGCCGATCCGGTGACCGTGACAAGGACCGGGGGAAAGGTGACAGTTACCGGAAAGGGATTCAATGCAGCATATCCGGCAAAAAAAACAGAGATCAGGAATGGAACTTTTTCTCTGCAGATGAATACGGGGGGGAAGAAACTTTCGGGCAACCTGGGCTTTTCGATCGGCGGAGCTTTGTTCAGCGGAGTTCCCACCGGCCGGATTACCGGAAGCGGACAGTTCAATGACAAGGGATTCTCCTTTGCAATCCCGGGAGTTGAAGTCGCGCAAGGAATGCTGAAATGTTCTCTCAAGGGAAAAACAGCAGACGGACCTTTTCCATTCACCATTATGCTGAGTGCGGCGAATATGGATATCGGGAGTCTTTCCAAAGAGGCTTTCAGGATTGCCGGAATTTCTTATTCCCTGACAGGAACCCTCAAGAGCGTGGCCTTTGAAGGGGCAGTTCTCTCTCCTGAGTCTGTGGACGGGAAAGCAGAAGTAGAGGCGGAAAAAATCTCTCTGATCAGACAGGACAAGAGGAAAATTATTCATAATGCCTCATTGAGAACCAGCGCCGATTTCAGGGGTGAAGATTCCTTGTTCACTGTGCATGCCGGTGCAGGAAAATTATCGGTGAGCATCTCCGGTAAGGCGAACAGATTTATGAAGAACGACAGGCTGGTAGAAATGCAGCTACACCTGCCCGAGTTGCAGACAACCGATATCCGGGAAACATTCTGGGACATATTCCCTGACAACCTCTTGTATGCAGGACTGGGAGGTTCCGTTGCTTCCGATCTTTCTCTGTACTACAAGGGGAAGGCATTCAGTGCGGATGGCACACTCGCGCTCAAAGAGGTTGTGCTTGAGGGGGAGAATCTTTACCACACAAAAAATATTCATCAGAAGGCGATTAGGGGCGCGCTTAATTCAAACCAAAATGATTATCTCACTTCCATCATCTG
>JAKLQR010000205.1 GCA_022013235.1 Thermodesulfovibrionales bacterium
GGTCCCCGGAAAACGAGCCTCTCCGCTTCAGGGTGGGGGAACGGGAAGTTATCGCAGGCCTTGAAAAAGCAGTCACCGGCTTGAAAGCCGGTGAATCAAAGACCGAAAAAGTGCCCGCCGTTCTGGCATATGGTCCATACCATGATGAATGGGTTCTGGATATCCCCAAAGACAAACTGACGGAGGGCATGAAGACCGAAGTAGGGCTTAGGGTCGAACTTTTGGGGGAGAACGGGAAATCTTTTGACGCTGCCATAAAGCATGTTTCTTCGTCTTCTGTGACGCTGGACTTCAATCATCCGCTTGCAGGAAAAGACCTGACTTTTGAGATCACTCTGCTGGAAGTTCAATCTGCAAAAGCAGAATAACGGTTGAACGCGGGAGAAAACAGCGTTTTCTCTCAGGTGGCACAGATCACTATAATCTTTTCATAATCTCTTCATTATTCCTTCATATTTTTGTATTACTCTATATTCATGATTCAACGTTACCCTCAAAGCAACTGATTACCCCTTCAGTTGCCTTTTTCTACACCATAAGCGGGCAGCCTGACCCTCCTTAGGCTGCCCGCACATCTCTTTCACTTCTGCCATATACGCGTATTACGTTTCTCTCAGTCCCAAATGCAAGGAATAAAATCCCGGTAGAATCTGAAGCATACATCGTATGACAATAGAGATTCCCGGATTCTATAAAGAGCAATACCATGATGACTATCGACATTCGCTGGAATTTATTCTACTATTATTACCATGCTGGAACAGGAAGCGGGGGATTTTTTCAGAAGAGGGCTGGAAGCGCTTGAGCGGGAAGAGACAGTCGCTGCCCTTGCCTGGTTCGAGAAGGCGCTCGAACAGGAACGGTCCCCGGCATGCCTTTCCTGCTTTGCCTTCTGCATCGCGCGACAAAGGGGTCAGTATAAAAAAGCGGTTTCTCTCTGTCTGGAGGCCATGCAACAGGAGCCCAATAATTCCCTGCATTACCTGAACCTCGGTAAAATCTACCTGCTCGACAAGAACAAGGCTGAGGCAATCAAGGTGTTCAGGGAAGGGATGCGCCATCAGTCAAATGCCCAGATCATTCAGGAACTGGAAAAACTCGGGCCACGAAAACCGCCGGTTATCCCTTTTTTAAAGAGAGACAATTCCCTTAATAAATATCTCGGGATCATCCTTAGCCGGCTGAGGATTAGATAGAGTCTGTCCTTATACGCAGAATTTGTCATCCTCCGGATCCCCTCCTTGGTAAAAAGGGGATATATTTCTGCAGTTACCGCGCAGTTATTACTCCGGCAAGTAAAAAGATGAAAGATTTACAGTACTGTCATTCCGGCTTGTCCGGAATCCTTCTTCGGTTCTTGTCTGCATGCGCCTATATCCGGAAGGATTCCCGACGCGCTTCACTTGCGGGAATGACATTAAGGTATTTAGTTGCCGGAGCAATAATGTTCTTTATTTGACGAAGGACTACTTTACATTTTAATATATCTCCTATGCTTTCACCGGACAAACAACTTGAGAGAATAAAAAGAGGGGCTCTTGAGATAATCGTCGAAGAAGAGTTCCTGAAGAAGCTCGAAAAATCGTGTGCTGAAAACAGGCCTCTCATCATTAAGGCAGGGTTTGATCCCACGGCGCCTGACATCCATCTCGGACACACTGTGCTTCTAGAAAAGATGCGTCAGTTCCAGGAACTGGGGCATCAGGTGGTTTTCCTCATCGGAGATTTTACCGGTATGATCGGTGATCCCACCGGAAGGTCGGAGACGAGAAAGCCGCTTACAAAGGAAGATGTCATCAGGAATGCTGAAACTTACAAAAAACAGGTGTTCAAGATTCTCGATCCGGGGAAGACGGAAGTTACGTTCAACAGCGAATGGCTCGGAAAGATGAGCGTTGCGGATTTTCTCAAGCTTGGCGCGATGCAGACTGTTGCCCGGATGCTGGAGCGTGAGGATTTCAAGAAGAGGTACGAGAATCAGCAGGATATAACGATCCTTGAATTCTATTATCCTTTGTTCCAGGCGTACGACTCGGTTTATCTGAAAGCGGATGTCGAACTCGGAGGCACAGACCAGAAATTCAATATCCTGATGGGGAGAACGCTGCAGAGGAAGATGGGCGTACCGGAGCAGTCGGTTGTGCTGATGCCTCTGCTTGAAGGTCTCGACGGGGTGAACAAGATGTCCAAGAGCCTCGGGAACTACATCGGGATCGATGAGGCCCCTCAGGAGATGTACGGGAAAATCATGTCCGTAAGCGATGAACTCATGCTCAGGTACTACGAACTGCTGAGCCATATCTCACTGGAAGAACTGCATGCATTGAAAAATGGATTGCAGAGCGGGACCGTCCATCCGAAAAAGGCGAAGCAGGAGCTTGCAGCCGAGATAGTGGAGAGATACTGGGGGCGTGAGGAGGCTCTGAAAGCAAAGGAAGAGTTCGATCAGATATTCAGACAGAAAGGACTACCTGACGAAATCCCGGTTGGGAAAATTTCTCTCGAAAACAACTGGCTCCCTCAGATTATGAAAGACACCGGCCTCGCGAAGAGCACGAGTGAAGCGATACGGCTTATCAGGCAGGGCGGGGTGAAGGTGAATGACAATGCGGTTACCGATGCAGATGCACGGTTAGAGAAGGGTGAGTTTATTCTTAAAGTGGGGAAAAGGAGATTTTGCAAGGTCATCGTGTCATAAGGTGTTTCCTTGCCAGATCGATAAGTCCATAAATTTTCAGATCTACGAAATTCCCCTCTGCCTGCAGTTCTGATAACCTTTCCTCAAGCTTTTCCATAGGCACTTTTATAATCTCGATATCCTCCGCCTCATCACGCTCGCCGATCCCTTTATACTCAAGGTCCCTGGCAATATAGGCGGTAAGAATTTCACCCGACGCACCTGATGACATCGGCCCTTCGGTAAGAAAAGTCAGCTCTTTTGCACTATATCCCGTCTCTTCGCGCAATTCTCTTTCTGCCGCCTCTTCAAGCGTATCTCCTTTGTCATTCAAGCCCGCAGGGAATTCGATTACATAGTTATTGACCGGGGGCCTGAACTGTTTTGTCAGGATTGTTTCTCCCTCGTTCGTAACAGGGACAATCACTACAATACCCTTGCAGTTCACCCGTTCAAAGGCTTCCCATTGCCTTTCCACGCCGTATGCGTCGACATATGTGGCCAGTATGAAACGAAGAAATTTTCCTTCAAGGAGCGTTTTCTTTTCTTTGATGAAAGGGGTCTTAGTTCTCACTCGGTCTCTTTGTAAATCGGGATCGAAACACGGAAGGTCGTTGAATGATCATCGGTCGAGACCTCGAGCTTCCCGTGAATGGCCTGGATGAACCGATAGATGATATTGAGCCCCCGTCCTTTTACCTCACCGCTCTGTATCTGTGTTATCTTTTCTTCAGGTATCCTGCCTGTGTTCCGGATTTCGAAACAGGCCATGTCGTCGGAACGGTAGCTCCTGATCGCAAGTTCTCCCCCTTGTTCAGGGATTGCTTTTGTGGCATTGTCAAGAAGATTGTCCAGTACGCGTTCGAATCCGAACGGAGAGCAGAATACGAATAATTGTGGTTGTAACTCATCCTGGACGAGTATAATATTTGTTCTCTTCTGTTCCCTGATTGCTTCCTCGTTGATCCTGAAACGGTTTTTCAATATCAAGGTAAGATCGAGGACCCGTTCACGGCCTTCGATATTCGGATAGATGGCAAGTTCCTGCATCCTCGTGGTTTCCTGGGTAATAATATCAAGGTATTCGTTGATCCTGTCTTTTACGCTGTTCAGGTCCTCTGTCTGAAGGAGTTTCCTTGCCCTTTTCGCAAACCCGGCGATAGCGATCCCCGGATTTTTGAAATCATGGAGCACGTCATCGAGTTTTTCAATCCTGAGCGCTTTCATAATCTCTTTTCCGAAAAAGTTCAGGAGTTCGATCTCATGGTCTGTGAACTCACGGCGGCGGTCTGTGTTATAGAAGACGAGGAAATAGTTGATCTCGTCCTTTGCCCTGAGCGGGATCAAAAGGACCGACTTGACCCCGTGTCTGGCTGCATACCGCTTCAGTTCTTCATCGGCCAATCTGCTTTTCAGAGGGTCTTTGAGAAAGATATACGATGCGTTGATCCGTTCAAACTCATAATCGTTATACTGTTCGGACTGATTGATCAGTACGTCAAAGTAAGGATGGTCTTTCACCAAGAACCTGCAGGTCGGATCGTGGATATCCTGACCGACAGGGTATTCCAGTTCTGTCTGGACATATCTTCTGTCAGGTGTGACGGAAAAAAGGGCGCAGCTTTGAATCTGGATGATAGTCACCAACTCGGGGATCATCATCCGGAAAACATCCCGCATCTTGATCCCTTCACGATGGCTGAGCTTTACGAATATCTTCTCAACGATTTTTTCTTTCTGGATGTTCAGCTTCTGGAGGTCAAGGATGCGTTTCTTCGCGAGCACATAACTCACTCTCCTGGACATAAGCTCTGCGTTTGCTACCTCGAGAGGATCGAATTCCTTATCGTTTTCTTTGTAATAAATCTGTATCGTGCCCTGGATATCTCCTTCGTTCGCGAGGAAACCGGGTATGTGTATCGGTATTGCCATCAGGGAGTTGAAGCCATGCTCCCTGACGATATCCTTGTTTTTGTAATCGGGCTCGAGGAGTATATTCGGCACAAGAAAGCTTTTGCCGCTTGTAATGACTCTCCCGGCTACCGATTGTTCGAGAGGGATGCTTTCCTGCCTGTTCTTCTCCGCGTACTGAAATGAACCGAACGCGACAAGCCTGCCGGTCTGCGGGTCGAATATCCGGATGGAAGCCGCTGCAGCATTGAGAAACCGCACCATTTTATTTGCAGCGGCCTCAAGGATTTCCTTCCACTCGAGGGCAGGATTTATGCTGATAACTTCCTCGACCATTCTGACCACCTTTTCAATGTGGGTAGCGAGACAATGTTTTCTGAGGTAGACAGCGAGATCGTCGACCTCCTGATCAGACAAATTACATCTGCTCAGAATGGGACTGGACTTAAGATATTGGAGTAAAATTTTATCCATGACAAAATTTCCGGATGCTGAGATATAAGGCTTTACTAATAATGATAGCAAAGGGAAGGGGGAGGGTCAACTTTCTGAGGGAGGTAGTCTACCCCAGGTTATTCATGAATTCACGGATGAATACTATGTCTTTTCACGGTAAGCATAGAGTATGAATAATGTGGGATAGAATAGGTTAGGCCGCCTGTGGGGTCTTTTTGGCCGCTGCAGCAAACATTTCGGCAGCATTGAATGTGCCGTCGATAGCCTGAACAGGGCACCGTGCAGTACAGATGCCGCACCCGATGCATTTTGTCTGGTCGATGGTATGTAGTTTTTTCAATTCTCCCGAAGGGGCATCGACCGGACATACTTTCACGCAAATCAGGCATCCAATACAGTGATCTTTTATATACGCCTTCGGTCTCTGCGGAATAAAATCCCTGACAGCCTTTGTAGGGCATTTTCTCACACAGAGTCCGCATACTTTGCATCTGTCAAGGTCGATCTTCGAAAGATTATTCTCTATTGAAGGAGCATCAAAACGACAGACCTCTACACAGATTCAAC
>JAKLQR010000206.1 GCA_022013235.1 Thermodesulfovibrionales bacterium
CCCCCGAAGGTCGGATCACAGAGAATTGAGATATAGAGAATCCCGGTTTCCCTCAGCCTGCCGACCGCAGCCGAGACCTTTGCCATCTGCATGAGCGAAAAAATCCCCTCCTGCATGCGCGCCCCTCCTGAGGCAGAAACCGCGATGAAGGGCTGCTCTTTTTCGAGGGCCCTCTCGGCAGTTCTCGCAACCTTTTCACCGACAACCGATCCCATGCTGCCACCCATAAAGTGAAAGTCCATAATTATGAGACTGACAGGATTGCCCTTGATGAGGGCGTCACCGGCGATTACCGCTTCTTTGAGACCGCTTTTCTTCTGATTGTCCCTGAGCCTGTCTTTATAGGGAGCAGAGTCCCGGAAGCCCAGTGGATCAAGTGATTCAAGCGTTGCATCAGTTTCTACAAAACTGCCTTCGTCAATGAGAAACTTGAGCCTCTCACGGGCGCTTATTCTGAAATGATAATTGCATTTCGGACATATTTTTAGGTTTTTCTCAATCTCTTTCTTATAGATGATCTCCTTGCATCCATCGCATTTGACCCACAATCCTTCAGGGGTCTTCCCCTTTTTTTCCATCCTGATCTCTTTTGTCTTCTTAAACCAAGCCATTGTAATCCCTTCTCTTCAGTACTTCCCCCTCGTTTATGCGTCAGGGGAAAAAAAGTTTTCTTTGAAAAGGCCGGTGAATACCACGACAATTTCTGAATCGAATTGCTTCCCCGAACATTTGATCAGCTCCTGAAGAGCAGCCTCTGGGCTGTGTGCTTTTCGGTAGGGTCTGTCCGACGTCATGGCGTCAAAGGTATCAGCAACAGCGATAATCCTTGCTATGACAGGGATATCGCTGCTGCGGAGATTGTCGGGATATCCTTTCCCGTCTATCCGCTCATGATGTCCGCGGACTCCGGGGATGATATCCTTGAGTTGTCTGATATGGGCGAGAATTTCTGCGCCGTATGTTGAATGTTTGGTCATTTTTTCATTTTCTTCAGCAGTAAGCCGGGCTTCCTTCATGAGGATATCGTCCCGTACACCGATTTTCCCGATATCATGGAGTATTGATGCAAGTCTCAGGTCATCGAGTTCCTTTTTGGAAAGACCCATTGCTTTTCCGATTGTATAACTGTAATTCATGACCCTTCTGGTATGCCCCCCTGTGTACGGGTCTCTTTTTTCGATCGTCTCTGCGAGCGCCTCTGCAGTATCGAAAAATGTTTCTCTCAATTCTTCATAAAGATGAGCGTTCTCGATTGCTATCGCCACCTGGTTCCCGAGAGCAAGCGCTGCATCTTTATCGGGCTCATCAAATACGCCTTTATTTTTATTGATTGCCTGGAGAACGCCGAGCATCCTGTCTCTCGACCGAACAGGAACACAAATCATATTCCTTGTGATGAAATGACTCCGCTCGTCAGCGAGCTTGCTGAATCTTGCATCCGACTGGCAGTCCGGGATGATGAGCGGCTCGCCCTTTTCTGCAACCCAGCCTGCAATTCCCTGGCCCTTTTTCAGCCTGACTTCTTTGAGTGTTTCCCCTTTGTCTCCAAGGGCAACCTCAAAAAAGAGATCGCCCGATTCGGGATCGATAAGGAGAAGACTTGCAGCCTCTGCTTCGAGAAGCTTCATGGCCGCTTCAATAGCGCGTTTCTTTACCTCACTGATTTCAAGGGTGGAATTGATAAGCGCAGAGAGTTCCATCAATGCCTTGAGCTGTTCAAAACTTTTCATGCTTTCCTTCACTGTATGGCCTGCCTCAGACTTGCAAGATAGTGCTTCACCGTGTCGGGACTTTCGCGGTATTTTTTTATTATTGCGCTCCCGACGATAACCCCGTCGGCAAGCCGGGCAACTTCAGCCGCTTCCCCGGGTGTTGATACTCCAAAACCGACCGCGACAGGCTTTTTGGTAAAGTGCTTTATTTTTGATATCGAGGCATAAAGGGAATTATCGATGAGGAGGGCTCCACCCGTGATACCTGTTATGGAAACATAATAAATGAAACCTCTCGATGCCCTTGCAACTTTTTTTATCCGTTCATCGGTCGATGTGGGCGCGAGAAGGAATATTACGTTCAGTGAAGCCGGGTTCGCATGGCTGAGAAGGTCGCCTGCTTCATCAGGAGGGAGATCGGGGATAATAACGCCGTCGACCTCTGCATGAGCGGCGTCACGGACGAAATTTTCAACCCCGTATTTCATTACAGGATTGAAATAGGTCATAAGGATAAGCGGTATCTGAGTGACCTGCCTCAGGTCTTCAGCAAGCGCGATAACTTTTCTCAGAGTCACCCCGTTCTCCAATGCCCTTTCGGCAGCCCGCTGTATCGTTGGCCCGTCTGCGAGAGGATCTGAGAAAGGGACTCCGAGTTCAACGATATCCGCTCCGCACTCCTCGAAAAGGAGCACGATTTCCTTGGTTGCGTCGAGAGAAGGGTCGCCGGCCATAATATAGGGGATAAATGCTTTCTTCCCTTGTTTAATCAGTTTTTTAAATGTTTTTTCTATCCTCGACCTCATAATCCGATCCCTTTTATCTGTGCTACCTGCTGGACATCTTTATCCCCCCGGCCTGAAAGATTCACAAGGATGATCTTTTCTTTTGAGAGCTGACGAGCGATCTTTAAAGCCTCTGCAACTGCATGCGCAGATTCGAGTGCAGGGATGATACCTTCTGTATGGGACAGGAGTTCGAATGCCACCAGTGCTTCGCTGTCTGTAGCGTAGGTATAGCGAACACGTCCCTCGTCCCGCAGGAACGGGTGCTCAGGGCCGACCGCAGCGTAATCAAGACCCGCTGAAACAGAATGGGTGCCGAGCACATTCCCGTCGTCATCCTGGAGGAGATAGGTTTTGCAGCCCTGGAAGACGCCGAAAGACCCGCCTGCGAAACGGGCGGCATGCTCTCCGGTATCTATTCCCTTTCCTCCTGCTTCTACCCCTACCATCTGCACGGAAGTATCCCTGAGGAATTCAGAAAAAAGCCCCATTGCATTGCTTCCGCCACCTACGCAGGCTATGAGATAATCCGGAAGCTTTCCTTCTGCACTGAATATCTGTTTTTTTGCCTCTTTCCCTATGACAGACTGAAAATCCCGCACCATTTCGGGAAAAGGATGTGGTCCGTATACAGTGCCAAGAATATAATGGGTCGTCCGGACATTTGTTGTCCAGTCACGGAGGGCCTCGTTGATTGCGTCTTTTAGTGTCTGCGATCCTGTCGGCACCTCAGTGACTTTTGCACCGAGCAGCCGCATTCTGAATACATTTAACGCCTGTCTCTGCATATCTACCGAGCCCATGTATATTTCACACCCGAGTCCCACAAGGGCAGCGCCGGTCGCTGTTGCAACACCATGCTGTCCGGCGCCCGTCTCGGCAATCACCCTTTTCTTGCCCATCTTCCTGGCAAGCAGGACCTGTCCGACGGCATTGTTGATTTTATGCGCGCCCGTGTGTGCAAGGTCTTCTCTTTTCAGGTATATCCTGGCGCCGCCGAGATGTTCAGTGAGACGTTTTGCAAAGTAAAGTGGCGTAGGTCTTCCGATGTAGGTTTTCTGAAGGTGAACCAGTTCCCGCCTGAAATCTTTGTCCTTTTTTGAATCGAGAAATGCAGCTTCGAGTTCCTGGAGTGCGGGCATGAGCGTCTCGGGGACAAACCTTCCACCATATATGCCGAAGTACCCTTTTTTATTTGGCAACTTTGAAATGGTAACCTCCCTTTAAAGAAAATATTATAGCCCATATCCTCGAAATATTACAGACAAGGGTGAAGTAAATGCCCTTACTAAGAAGTGCATAAGTAAGACTACATCCCCCTCACCCTTGCCCTCTCCCTCCAGGGGAGAGGGGACTTGACG
>JAKLQR010000207.1 GCA_022013235.1 Thermodesulfovibrionales bacterium
GAGGTCGAGGATGTCATGGAACACAATCCCGACCAGCCCGGTATCGCTGCTTCCATAATTTTCCCGGTAGACCTGTCTGATATCTGCAAATATTTTCTCATATGTAAGGTCTTCTTTCTTTATGACCACGATGCCTTCCACTGGTTCATTTTTTTATTATATTGAGAAAATTAACAAAAATCTATTATTACGCCTCCGCCGATCACCCTGTTACCTTCGTAGAATACCGCGGATTGCCCGGGAGCAGGGGCCCATTGCGGTTCATCAAACACAACCCGGACATTGTGATTCGAAAATTCCCCCCTTCCCCCTTCAGGGAAGGGAGGCAAGTGGGGATTTGTTTCCAGATTGAGCGTTGCCGGTTCGTCTTTCATGGTAGAACGCACTTTCACCGTTGCACTGAAAGCCCCTTCCTGCCCTCCTTCTTCGTGGAAGAAAGGTTCCGGGGGATTCACCCAGTTCAGGTCTGCAACGAAAAATTCCTTTTTTCTCACTTCATCCTGTGGTCCTACATAAACGGTGTTTTTCATGGCGTCTATCTTCACCACATAAAGTGGAGCGGGCGATGATATTCCGAGCCCTTTTCTTTGCCCGACCGTGTATCCATGAATACCCTTATGCACCCCTATCACCTCATTATTTTTCAAAGCAATAATCGGGCCGGATTTTCCCGTTTTCCTGGCTCTTTCTTCGATAAATGAGGCATACGCCCTCCCCTGAATGAAACAGATCTCCTGGCTCTCTGTCCGATTGGCAGCCGGAAGATTATGTTTTTTCGCTATTTTCCTGATTTCATCCTTTTCATATGCTCCGAGCGGGAGAAGTAATCTGCAAAGTTCTGTTTGGCGTAAAATATATAAGACATAGGACTGGTCTTTCCTGGGATCAACCCCCTTTTTGAGACAAAAACAGGGAGAGGTCTCCAATCCTTCTCTGCTTTTATTTCCCAAACGGGCTGCAGGGGAAGTTCCCGGTGAATCGTTCTTACAGGAGGGAAATGGTTCAACCCTTGCATAGTGGCCTGTCGCAATGAACTCAGCCCCCTGTTTTTCGGCTTCGCTCAGGAGATGCGGGAACTTGATGAACCTGTTGCAGAGGATGCAGGGGTTCGGGGTCATACCCGAAAGATAGGCTTTCATAAAAGGCTCGATCACTTTTTCACGGAAAATATCTCTGAGATCAAGTACTCGGTGGGCGATACCAATATTTTCGGCGGTCCGCGCCGCCGACTCAAGCGAGCGGAGAGAACAACATGCTCCATGCTCAGTCTTCGTCTCCGGTTCCCATAGAGCCATGGATATCGCCTCCACTTCATACCCCCTTTCTTTCAAGAGGTATGCGGTTACCGAGGAGTCAACCCCCCCGCTCATCCCGACAATAACCTTCTGCATATGTACAATATACCAGATTGACCTTGTCCCCGGTAACTATTGAACGCCTCTCCAGAAAATTCGCCTGTACCATGCTGAAAGGAAAAGGTGTTCAGTCCGGGATAAGGGCCATCTCTGCATATCACAAGGACGAAGACAGGATCGAGTTTATTGAGATTTATTATAAGGGCGACAAGGAGAATGAGGACAGGAAGAGGATAGTGAAATACTTCAGAGAATGAATGCTTGACAATCTCTTCGCGCCCGTTGTAATATTACTACAACACCATTGAAGGAGGTGCAAAAAATGTCTTCCAGAATGGCTTTTGGAGAGTTCTTTAAGCAAAAACGCATAGATCTCAAGAAAACCCTGCGACAGTTCTGCACTGAAAATAAGCTTGACCCCGGAAATATCAGCAGGCTCGAACGTGGTCTTATGCAGCCGCCGCAGGGGAGCGACAAACTTGAAGAGTATGCCCGCTATTTGCAAATCAAAAAGGGCTCCGACGACTGGTACAGATTTTTCGACCTTGCCCGAATTGAGGCAGGCCGTATCCCTGATGAGCTTCTGAAAAACGAGTCGGTTGTTGCAAGTCTGCCCATTTTGTTCAGAACACTGCGGGGGCAGAAGATTTCGGAAAAGAAGCTTGAAAAACTGGTGGAGCTGATCAAAAAAGCGTAATCCATGACCGATATCCCTGTATATAGTTATGAGGATTTACGCAAAAAGGCAGATGAATTTCTTCTGAAATATAATCCTTCCGGTGACATCCCTGTCCCCATTGAAGAGATCGTCGAGTTTGATTTCAAGATCAATATAGTGCCTGTTTTGGGTCTTCAAAGAGAGTTTGAGGTGGAGGGGTTTACCTCAGGTGACCTGAAGAATATCTATGTGGACGAATACGTATATACAGACCGCATTACCCGCTACCGGTTCACTCTTGCCCATGAAATAGGGCACATTGTTCTGCACCATCATTTATATAGAGCGCATAAATTTACCTCCATTCACGGCTGGAAAGAATTCATCAATTCCATGACAGAAGAAGAGCATAGCTGGCTTGAATATCAGGGATATGCCTTTGCCGGTCTTGTTCTTGTGCCGAAACAAAGCTTGTCCAAATATACAAACGAATGGACAAAAAAAATCAAAGACAAAGGGATTTTCATGGAAAAGAATTGGGACTTTGCATGGGAGTTGATCACCGAATATGTAGCAAAGGCTTTTCTGGTATCTCCGGACGTAATTGAAAAGCGTATGGAGAAGGATAGGATTAAGAAGAAGTATTTGAAGTAGGGATAAATAAAAATACTTTATATGTATAATGTTAAAAGAATATTTCTTTTATTGAGGTAATGACCATGCCGACACTGCAATTTAAAGGTAAAAACATAATCTGGAACCATCATCTTTCCATTCCCTATCACACGCTTGAAGAAATATCGAAACTGAATTTCCAAGCAGACAAGGGTGACGGCAATCTGATTATTTCATGACAGTTGAGCTATCAAATACCATGGATATTGTTCGTAAGTCTTTGAACTGCATTTCCTCTCGGCGTGAACGGTCGAAGATTGGCCAGTTCTTTACTCCCGCCATGATAGCGCGATATATGGCGTCGCTATATGAACAGGCTGGGCCGGAAGTGCGAATTTTGGATCCTGGGGCCGGAGTGGGGGTGCTGTTTGCGACATTGGTAGAAACATTAGTCGCTAAAAATCACCGTCCTTCAATCAAGGTGACTGCATACGAAAATGATAAGGATGTTCTTCCCTACTTGAAAAACACAATGGAGCGGTGCCGGGTGATTTGCCGGGATGCGGGCATTTTATTTCGAGGGGAAATACGGACCGAGGATTTTGTCGCGTCTGCCATTGTTCAATCGGATGAAGGCCTGTTCGCTCTTCGTGGTGAGAGATTTACCCATGCAATCCTGAATCCACCATACAAAAAAATCAATGGCGAGACATCCATGCGCAAGTCACTGTATGCGGCGGGAATAGAGGTTTCCAATCTTTATGCCGCTTTCGTGTGGTTGACGGCGCAAATTCTGGAACCCGGCGGCGAGATGGTCGCCATTACCCCGAGAAGTTTTTGTAATGGTCCATATTTTCGCCGGTTCCGCATCAGGCTGCTCGACATGATGAGCCTGCGGCACATCCATGTGTTCGAGTCGCGCAAAAAGGCCTTTGGCGATGATGATGTGCTCCAGGAAAATGTGATATATCATGCGGTCAAGGAAGCGGAGAAGCCGGAAGAGATACTGCTCTCATCATCCGACAGCGTAGATTTTTACAGCGCAGTGACCCGGTCTGTTCCTTATAATCGTATAATCCTGCCGGGCGATAGAGACGCATTCATTCATCTCGTATTGAGTGACAAAGACAACCTCGCAACGGAGCGTATGAGCAGATTTACAACCACGCTCGACACGCTCGGGATCGATGTTTCTACTGGGCCGGTCGTGGATTTCCGGGCTCAAAAATTCCTTCATAAGCATCCAGTTAAAGGTGCTATGCCGCTGATATATCCCAGCCATTTCAAAGACGGGTTCATTCAATGGCCGATGGAATTACAGAAAAAACCGAATGCCATCGAAGCCTCGCCGCAGACGCACTATTTGCTGATCCCCGCGGACCATTATGTTCTCACGAAGCGGTTTTCATCAAAAGAGGAGAAGCGGCGTGTCGTGGCGGCTGTATATGATCCTCACCTGATTAACGCCTCGCTTGTCGGATTTGAAAATCATCTAAACTACTTCCACGCGAAGGGTAAAGGACTTGCGCCAAACCTCGCTAAAGGATTGGCTCTATACCTCAATTCCACGTTATTCGACCAGTATTTTCGCATATTCAGCGGCCACACCCAGGTTAATGCCACGGATTTGCGAAAAATGTGTTACCCCTCCCATAATCAGTTGATGCGTCTCGGCGCGCATGTAAAGCACCACATGCCGGATCAGGAAGCAGTGGACGCAATTTTAGAAAAGGAATGCGAAAATAATGGCTAAAAAAACGGATGCAAGAAAAGTAGCGCGAAAGATACAAGAAGCATTGGCGGTTTTGGCTGCACTTGAACTTCCCCGGCAGCAGCAAAATGAGCGCTCCGCGCTTACGCTTCTTTCCTTGCTTAATCTTAAACCCGGCGATGCTTGGGAAATGGCAAGCGATCCTTTGATGGGAATTACTCCTATGATGGATTTTTTTGCTGAGCATTACGCCAAAAAGTATGCTCCGAACACACGGGAGACTGTGCGTCGTCAGACCGTTCATCAATTTGTCCAGGCAAGCTTGATTGTGCCGAATCCCGACAAGCTGTCCAGACCGACGAACAGCCCGAGAGCAGTGTATCAAATCGAGCCGTCGGCATTGAAGCTTCTTCGCGGGTTCGGCAAGTCAGGTTGGAAAACGCAATTGGGAAGGTATTTGCTCACCGTGGAAACGCTAAAGAAGCGTTATGCGAGGGAACGGGAAAAGCGTCGCATTCCTGTAAAGCTCATGGACGACAAAGAGATTAGTCTTTCACCGGGTGGACAGAATGTTTTGGTAAAGAGAATAATCGACGATTTCTGCCAGCTTTTTACACCGGGCGGTCATATTATATACGTAGGCGATACTCAAACGAAATGGGCTTATTTCGATCCCGATGCACTGAGTGCGATTGGAGTTGAGATAGAGGAACATGGAAAGATGCCGGATGTAGTGGTGCATCATGTGGAGAAGAACTGGCTTGTTCTGATTGAAGCAGTAACAAGCCATGGCCCGGTTAACCCGAAACGAAGACAGGAACTGAAGGAGCTTTTTGCCGATTTAACGGTCGGCTTAGTCTTTGTGACGGCATTTCTTGAACGCAGAGCAATGTTGAAATATCTTGACGATATCTCGTGGGAAACGGAGGTCTGGGTCGCCGACTCTCCGACACATCTTATTCATTTCAACGGCGAACGGTTCCTTGGGCCATATGCAGATTAATTGCAGGTCTGTTTGAAAGAGGCAGCACCTGATTGATAAAAATACGATATTCCCCTGGTGGTTCAGAAACAGGATAGGCAAGCAATGGTACTCAATCCAAGGCTGGCAGAGATATAAGATTCGGCCAGACTTCGTAGCAGCAAAGAAGACCGCTGACGGTAAACTGGAGTTGGTTTACATTATTGAAAGCAAAGGCGAACATCTTATAGGCAATGCGGATTCGGAATATTTGAGAGAATGAAGAACATTGTGCTGACAGGATTCATGGGGACCGGAAAGACTGCGGTCGGGAAGGAGCTTTCCATCCGTCTGGACTTGAAGCTTATAGATATTGATACCGAGATTGAAATTTCCCGGAAAATGTCAATCGCTGAAATTTTCAAAAAACATGGGGAACAAAAGTTCAGAGAAATAGAAACAGAAATGATAAAAAAAATATCCCAAAACAGAAATGTCATTATATCGACCGGCGGCGGCGCTGTCCTGAAGCACGAAAACATGGACATTTTAAAGGCTCACGGCATAGTCGTCTGTCTTATGGCATCACCTGAGACTATCCTGAAAAGGACCGAAGGGAATGCTGCAAGGCCGCTGCTTCAGGGAAAAGATCCTCTCGGGACTATACAAGACCTCCTGAATTTCAGGAAACCGTTTTATGAGAACGCAGATATCGTGGTCGATACGGAAGACAAGACCCCTCTCCGGATCGCAGAGGAGATACTCAATAAAATCCGGGATTCAGAAGTCTGAATCAGGGGAGAAAAGGGACAGAAGAATATGAAAAAAATAAGGGTTCAACTTGGTGAACGGAGCTATGATATTGTACTGGGAAACTCCATTATCGAGGGCATAGGAGAAGAACTCAAAGCCTTTCATCTCAGCCCCAAAATTGCGATTGTGAGCAATCCCACCGTTTTTTCGCTCTATGGAGAGCGGGTATCCGATTCAATCAGGAATGCGGGATTCGATCTCCTCACGGTCACTATTCCCGATGGCGAAGAACATAAAAACCTTGCAACACTCCAGCAGATATATAATGAGCTGCTCAGATACCGGCTCGACAGGCAATCAGCCGTCGTTGCGCTCGGGGGAGGGGTTGTCGGAGATATCGCAGGATTTGCTGCGTCAACCTATATGAGGGGCATCCCCTATATCCAGGTCCCGACAACGCTGCTTGCACAGGTGGACAGTTCGGTCGGCGGCAAGACAGGCGTTGACCATGAACTCGGCAAAAACATGATCGGTGCATTCTGGCAGCCTAAGCTGGTATGGGTTGATGGAGATACCCTGAAAACCCTGCCGGAGAGACAATTCCGTGCGGGACTTGCAGAGGTCATTAAATATGGAGTTATTTATGACAGTGAACTCTTTGCGTTTCTCGAAAAGAATAAAGACAGTATCATGAATCTCGACGAAGAGGCCCTGATCCATATCATCAAACGTTCATGCGAGATCAAAGCCGGGGTAGTTTCTCAGGATGAGCGCGAAGCCGGGTTGCGGGCTATCCTGAATTATGGCCACACAATAGGACACGCCATAGAGACGGTTACCGGATACACGCGGTTCCTTCACGGCGAAGCTGTTGCGATAGGCATGCACCTTGAAGCACGGCTTGCGGAGAAGCTGGGACTCATTCCTGAGGATCAGGCGGTGCGGATCAAAAACCTGATTGAATCCTATGGGTTGCCGGCTGAGAAGCCGAATGATATAAAAGAACAGAGTCTCTTCCTGTCAATGCAGCTTGATAAAAAAGCGGTCGCAGGAGAACTGAAATTCATCCTCCCTGAAAAGATCGGACAGGTCAGAATAGAGAAGGGGATATCAGATAAAACCCTGCGGGAATTATTCGTATCCTGAAAGTAAACCGGGAATCACCCAAGAACAAAATGCAGTAATTTACATATAACCCATGCGAGTATCGCACACGCGGGAATCGTCAATATCCATGCAATCACGATATTCCCCCCGATTCCCCATCTGACTGCTGAGAGCCTTTTTGATGCGCCTACACCCATTATTGTCGAGGAAATCACATGGGTTGTTGAGAGCGGAAGGCCTATTCTTGATGCAACCTCGATAACGGTTGCCGCTGCAGTTTCTGCGGCGAATCCGTGGATGGGCCTGAGGTGTGCAAGCCTGATCCCGAGGGTCTTGATAATTCTCCAGCCACCGCCGGCAGTACCAAACGCCATCGCGGTTGCACACGTCACGATAACCCATGCCGGCACATGGAAATCACTCAGGTTATAGTAACTCACGAGGGCCATGGTAATGATTCCCATCGTTTTCTGGGCATCATTGCTTCCGTGGCTGAATGCCATATATGCGGCAGACATGATCTGGAGTCTGCTAAAGATTTTAGTGACCGATGTCGGGGTAGATCTCCTGAACATCCAGGTGAGGAAAAACATAAGGAGGAGACTGAGCACGAAACCTATTAAAGGAGAAAGGACCAACCCCATAAGAACTTTCTCTACCCCTTTCATGATGACGATTCCCGTACCCGATGTAGCCACTGCAGCGCCAACAATACCGGAAAGAATAGCATGACTTGATGACGTAGGAAGACCGAAATACCAGGTAATAAGATCCCAAACGATAGCAGCCAACAGCGCAGAGATAATCGTTATCTGAGTTATGCTGGCGGTCTGTACAAGGCCGACGCCCACCGTTTTAGCCACAGCGGTGCCGGAGAATGCTCCGATCATATTCAACGCAGCTGCCATCAATACCGCTGTTTTAGGAGACAAGACCCTCGTTGAAACCGAAGTAGCGATAGCATTCGCAGAATCATGGAAACCGTTTATGAAATCAAATATCAGTGCAAGGAATATAACAATGAGGAGGAGAGAATACGATTCATGCATTTTTGAGGACTATGGCTTCCAGAATATTCGCTACATCCTCGCACCTGTCAGACGCGTCCTCAAGATGCTCGTAGATTTCTTTCCATTTAATAATAAGGATGGGGTCTTTGATTTGATCAAACAGGTGACAGAGGGCATCCTTAAACCCCCTGTCCACTTTATTTTCGAGTTTGTTGATCTCGATGCAGTATTCCTGGATATGGGCATAGTTCTTGTCTTTCAGTTTCTTTATCGCTTTTTCCACCAGTTCGACTGTTGCAAGGACATCCTTTGCCATAATGATCGCGAATGGGGTGGCCTCTGTGAGTTTGAACACGGTAAGCCTGTCGGCTGCGTTCCAGAGCAGGTCAAGGATGTCGTCTAATCTCGAAGCGAGCGCATGGATATCTTCCCTGTCAATCGGGGTAATAAAGGTTTTGTTAAGCTTCCTGATGATATCATGGGTATATACATCGCCTTCCTGCTCAAGTTCGTGCACTTCCTTTGCCCAGAGTTCAAGGTTGGTAAAATGTTCCATGATTCCGACGAAGAGCGTGGCTGCATGGGTAACATTGGCCGCAGCCTTTTCAAAAATTGCAAAAAAATCAGTCTCTTTTGGGAAAAATTTCATTGCTTACCTCGTGGAGCTACATTAGGATATAAAAAATTACCGGTAAAGTCAATAAACGAAAGTTTATTTGTTGCATAGGGATAATTAATAATGCTATAAGTATAAAATGGAAGCTTTGAGGCATATCCTCATCATTGAAGACGAGGCTGATCTTGTCGAACTTATTGCATACAACCTAAGAAAAGAGGGCTTTTCCGTCGATTCATCGCCTGACGGTGAGGCCGCCCTCGGCAAGATCAGAAAAGGGAACTATAACCTCCTCATACTCGATCTTATGCTGCCCGGAATACAGGGCATGGAACTCTGCCGCATTATACGGAATGACCCAAAAACAGCCGGACTCCCGATAATAATGCTCACAGCAAAGGGCGAAGAAATAGACCGGATACTCGGACTCGAGATGGGCGCGGATGACTATATGGCAAAACCGTTCAGCCCCCGGGAACTTGTAGCCCGTGTAAAAGCTGTATTGAGAAGGGTATCGGATAAACCCGTCCTGGAAAAGCTCCTGAAGATTGGTGAGCTTGAGATAGACCGGGAGCGATACGCGGTCTCGGTAAGAGGGAAACCGGTCAAGCTGAGCGCAACCGAATTTAAACTCCTTCTCTTTCTTGCCGAGAGAAGGGGCAAGGTTTTCAGCCGCAACCAGCTTCTCGATGCAATATGGAAGGATGAAGCGTTTGTGGAGCCGAGGACCGTAGATGTGCATATACGCCGGCTGCGGTCTCAGATTGAACGAGACCCGGCAACTCCCAAATTTATACAGACAATGCGTGGCATCGGATACTTATTCGATGAAAAGGTATGAAACGGCTCCTCTTCAAAAGGTTTGCAGTTCCGTACGTAATTCTCACCTTTTGCCTCCTTATCGTCCTTGAACTGTATATATCTAATGCAGTCAAAGACAACTACATAGCCAATCTTCAGGATAGTCTTTTCAAACAGGCCCGGTTAATTGCCGGACAGATTCCCTCTTCCCACTCTGATCTCGACGATTTCTGCAGGCAATACAAGGAAAAGACAGGGGCACGGGTAACCATCATAGATAATTTGGGAAAAGTTCTGGGGGATTCCGATGAGCCCTCGGAAAGCATGGAAAACCATGCCGACAGACCTGAGATCAGGGATGCAGATATCAAAGACGTCGGCACATCTGTCAGATACAGCACTACACAGAAAAAGAACTTGCTTTATCTTGCATTGGCGGTTGACGCAAATACAGAGAAAATATTCCTGCGATTATCGTTGCCGCTTCAGGAAGTCGAGAACGCACTGAATACTATCCGGATGAGGATCATCCTCTCTTCCTTCATTACATTATGCATTGCCACTATAATAGGTCTTTATCAGACGCGAAAAATCACCAGATCCATTGAGGAAATTACCGAGTACTCAAAAGATATTGCTGCAGGGAATTTCAGGAAAAGACTTTTCATTCAAGAGAAAGGCGAGCTTGGTGATCTCGGTCAAAATATCAGCAAGATGGCAAAAGAACTGCATACGAGGCTCGATCAGAGCATGGAGGAAAAACAAAAGATAGAGGCTATCCTCAGGAATATGTCTGACGGACTGGTGCTGACTGACATGAAGGGCAGAATTGTAATGAGCAATACCGCTGTCAGAGATCTGTTCGGTATTCCGTCAATCATCGAAGGGAAAACCCTGATAGAAGCTCTCAGAAGAGCTGACCTCATGGAGGCTGTCGAGCATGTCTCCCGCGGCAAAGAAAAGATGTCTCTTGAAATTGGAATAAACGCACCAAAGGAACGTTATCTGATGACAACAGCAGCCCCCTTCAGTATCAAGGGAGAACTGTCCGGAGTTGTGTTTACCTTCCATGATATAACCCGGTTGCGGAAACTGGAGGAAGTGCGGAAAGACTTTGTTGCAAACGTCTCTCATGAGATCAAAACACCGATAACCGCAATCAAGGGGTTTGCCGAGACACTTCTCGAAGGGGCGCTCGATGACAGGGAGAATGCCCGGAAATTCCTCGAGACGATAAAAAACCACAGCGAACGCCTCAATACCCTTGTCAGTGATCTGCTTACCCTTTCTCGAATCGAGCTTGGTGACATCAAACTTGAAAAGACATCCGTGAATCTCGATGAGATTATCGACACTGTCTTTGCGACCCTGAAAGAAAAAGCACAGACCAAGGGACTTACCTTTCATAAAGAAGTTGCTCCTGATTACAGGGAAATCAGGGCCGACAGGGACCGTCTGATTCAGATTCTCCTGAATCTCGTGGACAACGGGGTTAAATTTACCGAGAAAGGTGGGGTAACGATAAAAGTGAAAAGTGAAAAGTTGAAAGTTGAAAGTGCAGAAGAAAAGGACCTGATTCAAATCTCCGTAGAGGACACCGGTGTTGGTATTCCCCGGAAACATCTTGCCCGGCTGGGCGAACGGTTCTACCGTGTTGACAGGGCGCGGTCGCGGGAACTCGGCGGCACAGGACTGGGACTGGCTATCGTCAAGCATCTCGTCATTGCCCACGGTTGGGATATGAAGATCAAGAGTGTCGAGGGTTCCGGCACAAAAGTGTACCTCATCTGTCCCCTGACGTAACCAAAATTTAACCCCTCCGTAATATTCCTGTAACATTCTCCGGTTAAAGTATTTCACAACATTTGTCGTTCCGGCTTTCCGGGAATATTTCCTGAATCATGGAACGGAAATTATAAATAAGGAGTATTTTCATCGAAATGAAATCCGAAACAAAAGGAGGAAGAAGTATGA
>JAKLQR010000208.1 GCA_022013235.1 Thermodesulfovibrionales bacterium
CGATAGGGCTTCTGGAGTCGCTTCCGAAAAGGAGGGGTCTTGCATTGAAACCAATCCCGGGCACCGTGCCCAGACCGGACAGACTCCCTCCGGGATGCAAGTTTTCTGACAGATGCACCTATATGGTCCCTGAATGCACAAAGGAAGAGCCGGTGCTGAGAGAGATCCGGCAGGGCCATTTTGCCCGGTGCATCCGGTCAGAGGAGATTGTATGGGCTTCCTAGATATTGTTGACCTTAAGAAATATTTTCCGGTTAAAAGAAGGCTTTTTTCTGAACAGGAACTGCTCAGGGCTGTGGACGGAGTGACCTTCTCGGTAAACGAGGGGAAAGTATTTGCACTTGTTGGCGAAAGCGGATCGGGAAAGTCTACTGTGGCCCGGCTTATCCTCCGGTTATTGCCTCCCACTTCAGGAAATATCTCCTTTCAGGGCAGAGAAATACAGGAGCTGAAAAAAGACTCTTTAAAGGCTTTCAGGAAATCGGTCCAGATAATCTTCCAGGACCCTTTTGCCTCGCTGAACCCGAGGATGACCGTTCTGGACACCGTCTCTGAGCCATTGAAGGTTCATCATCTCGTGAGGAGATCCGAAATCAGAGATAAAGTCACGGAGCTTCTCCGGAGCGTTGGTCTCGATGACGATGTCCTCAACCGCTATCCCCACGAATTCAGCGGCGGCCAGCGGCAGAGGATATGCATCGCACGGGCGCTTGCCGTATCTCCGAAGCTGATCGTTGCCGATGAACCGCTCTCCGCGCTTGACGTATCCATACAGGCACAGATACTGAACATCCTCCAGCAGCTTCAGAAACAATCGGGTATCTCTTTTCTCTTTATCAGTCACGACCTTCGGGTGGTCCAGTACTTCAGTGACGAGATCGCGGTGATGTATCTCGGGAAAATTGTTGAGCATGCAAAGACCGAGGACCTGTTCAGAAAACCGATGCATCCGTATACGAACCTGCTGCTCTCTTCCGCCCCAAAGCTCAGGGTGCGCGGCGAGGAGTACGGCTTCTCAGGCTCATCAGAGGCTGAGCAGATGACCCATCGCCTTGACGCCGACGTGCCAAGCCCGATAGATATCCCTTCCGGATGCCCGTTCCATCCCCGGTGCCCGAAAAGATTCGAGCCGTGTGATAAAGTCGTTCCCGGGTTGAGAGAAATATCCGGAAGACTCATCTCCTGCCATTTGTACTAACCCACAGAATTTATACCCTTGTTGCCATCTACAAGAGATTCCCCGGGTATGTAGGGACGGGAGAATGAAAAAGATTTCCCGAAAGGGTTATGTGTCCAGAACCTCTCTCACTTTATTCAGAAGATCATTCGGTGCGATTGGTTTCGCGACGAAATTGACTCCTTCCTCTGAAATTCCCTTGCTCTCAATGAGAGCTGCAGTATATCCGCTCAAAAAGATGATCTTTGTATCAGGATTTATTTTCTTTATCTCGTGAAAAGCTTCAATGCCGTTTTTCTTCGGCATGATGACATCGAAAACGAGAAGCTGGATCTGTTCCCTGTTTTGAATGAACTTTTCAATTGCAGCTTCTCCGTTCTCGGCTGAGATAACCTTGTAGCCGTTCTGAGTCAGGGCGAGCCTGAGGAGATTTCTGACATCTGTTTCGTCTTCAGCCAGTAATATTGTTTCGGTACCACGTGCAGGGAGAGACGCAGTCTTTTCCCCGGCCTCTTCCGGGCGCGCTTCCTCAGGGGAGAAATATATCTGAAATGTCGTCCCTTTGCCAGGCTGGCTTTCAACTCCGATATATCCATTATGTTGTTGAATAATGCCATAGACGATAGAAAGGCCGAGGCCGGTTCCTTTCCCAACCTCCTTCGTGGTAAAAAACGGTTCAAATATCCTTTCCTTTATATGTTCATCTATGCCGGCGCCTGAATCGGCCACCGAAAGCAGGACGTATAGGCCTGGCTGCATCTCAAATCCCTGTGCAGAGATGAACTCCCTGTCAAGCAGCACGGTTTGGGTGCTGATTGACAATACCCCTCCGTCGGGCATCGCATCCCTGGCATTTGTGGCAAGATTTATCAAAATCTGTTCTATTTGCCCCCTGTCAGCAAGAATGACCGGGTCTTCAACGGCAAGTGTTGTTTTCAACTCTATATCTTCACCGATGAGTCTCGATAACAGGCTGACCATACTTGCAACAACCGCATTCAGACGCGTTGGTTTCGGGCTTATGATCTGCTGCCTGCTGAGGGCAAGGAGCCCTTTTGTCAGCTGTGCAGCCCTCTCGGCTGACGATACTATCTGAGTGACATCAGCATACAACGGGTCTGTCTCCTGTAACTCCATCTTCAGAAAGCTGCTGTATCCTATAATTGCAGTGAGGATATTGTTGAAATCATGTGCTATCCCACCTGCCAGCTGACCAATGGCCTCCATCTTCTGCGACTGACGCAACTGCTCCTCAAGCCTCTCCCTTTCTAATCTGGCAGCGAGGAGCGGAGCGATGTATTGAGCAATCGTTTCCAGCAGAACATGATCTTTCTGATCGTAATCCGATTCTTTATTTGCAACGATCAGATTCCCGATGACAACACCATGATGAAGAATCGGAACGTCAAGGGCCCTTGTGATCGGAAGATGGCCTTCGGGAACCGGAAGCGGGCTGTTTGTGCAGAGAGTTTTTTTCTCGACGAGAGCCCTGCCCCAGACGCCGCCCCATTTTTCCCTCGGGAATACGATCTCTTTATCCTGCATCTGGCACTGAGACCAGACGTCGCGGGTCAGAGAGGGGCAGACGAAGTCCCCATTTTTGTCGATATACCCGAAAATGCCATACGGGCTCTTCAAGACGTCCCGCACTGCATTCAGAACTTCACCGAACATCTCCCGGTCAGGAACAGAGAGAAATATGTGTGATATCTGGTTTCTCATGGTGAGTTCCTGTTCCGTTTTCCTCAGGGACTCCTCGACTTCTCTTCGTTCAGCTATTTCACTCAGCAGCTGTTCATTTGTTTTTCTCAGGCTTTCTGTTCTTTCCTCAACCTTTTTTTCAAGTTCCAGCCGGGATTGTTCGAGTTCACCCGTGAGGAGACGAATCTCCCGTGTCGTGGCTGTCGCAATAACCGACGCCAGAATGATTCCGAAGATCAGCATCGATGCACTGACAATGACCACGGTTATCATGCTTGCCTGAGCAGTCCGGTCTATTGCGTCGCGGGAGAAACCGGCATGAAGGACTGCCCGCTGGTCACCGACCGGGACAGCAATGTCAAAGAACACCGAACCTTCTTCGTCCTGTATTTCCCTGAACAGCGGGTTTGTAATGATATCTGCGTGCCTGTCCAATAAGCCTCTGGGGATGCCTGTCTGAAAGCTGTGGACAGAGGATTCTCCATTGCGCTCTAAAAAAACATATTTCAGAACAGGCGTAGTCTGTACCGCAGAAAGAAATATATTGCGCAGCCCGATCCGGTCGTCCCACATAAGCATGTTCTCTGCTTTCTGGGCAAGGAAAGTCGCCTGGGTTGTATAAATTTGTCTGGCCTGAATACGGTGAGCTTTCAGCAGGAAGTAAGAAATCAGGATGCCCATTATGAGAATCGAACACGCGAGGGGTGCTGTTATGCGCCAGAAAATTTTTCTTTTGAGGTTCATTGTTTTCTGGAATTGTTCTTCCCTAACCACTTTTCCAGTTCGCGGATTGAGTCATATAACCCGTCTTCCCCTGTTTCGAACCTGTCTATATTCATTTTCTTCAGCAGGGCGGCGGTTGCCTGATCTTCATGGAGGTAAAGGAAGATCTCCCTTAACCTCTGTTTTAATGCCGGGTCCAGAGAAGGATTTACAACAATAGGCGGTATTCCATAAGGCGGCGATTTTTCAAGTATCCGTGTTTGAGATGTATGCCTGGGGTCATTCTTATCGAAAAAATCCCAGATGAGGGAGTTAACCGTAGCGCCGTCCGCCAGCTTTTCAGCAACCGCCTGGATCGAATTGTCATGGCTGTAGGTAAAGAAAGTCTCCCTGAAAAATGACTCGGGCCTTTCTCCCATTTTTGCTAATATGTATGTGGGAATTAACTTCCCGGTATTGGAATCAGGATCGGTAAAAGCGAATTTCTTGCCTCGCAGATCGTTAAGGTTTTTAAAGGAGCTGTCTTTATGGACTATGAGATATGAATAATAAACTGTTTTCCCATTTACAACAGGGACAACAAGCAATTCCATGCCAAAATCCTGCTTGCCCCGGACATATGGTCCTGAACAGACGAACGCAACATCAACCTGCCGGTCTTTCAGGAGCTGGTTGACTTCAGCGTATGTCTTGCGCTGTATAAAGACCGGCTTCATGCCGAGCTTTCCCGTGACAACTTTCAGAAGATCTTCGTAGTACCGGAGGGTCAGCCTGGGTGAAATCATGGCTCCGATTGCTATGCGCAAAACAGGCTGTTCTTGCTCCTGCAATTCCTTCGCTATATTATTTCCAGGAGAGACATCCTTAAAGTCTACTTTGAGCACTTGCCTGTCGTTCCACCGGAATAAGATGAAAACGGCAGCCGCGAAAAGAATGGCAACGGCAATAAAAGAGAGAACGGAACGCTTTTTCATAACTCCTCTCTGGAGATTCTGTCAGCTATTCCTGCTGCCCCATAGTATACAGCTTCTACAAAGAAATGAAAGGGAGAAGTCCGTTAGGAGAAAACTTTAGATAAGATGTAATTTACTTCAGGGGCTTCCTTTTGTATTTTAGATACAAAGCTTCAACCTTATTTCTGGCCCAGGGGGTTTTTCTCAGAAACTGCAAGCTGGACTTGATACTTGGGTCATTATTAAAACACCTGATTTTGATGATCCTTCCCATTTCGTCCCAGCCATAATGCTCTACCAACTGAGTAAGCATCATTTCCAGAGTAATCCCGTGGAGCGGATCGTTGGGCTGCTGGTCGCTCATGTCCCGGCCCGATTGATAGATACTTACCGCTTTCAGTACCGGTTCATTCCGGGAGTACCAAAAACATAGCGCTTTTAAAATTCAACCTATGACTATTAGCTGAGATGTTTATTGACTAATTTAGTCATCTCGAACATTGAGACTTGCTTCTTCCCGTCGAATACCGCCAGGAGGTTCTCATCAGCATTGATATTCCTCTTATCCTTTGCATCCTGGAGGTTGTTCTTCTTTATATATTCCCATAGCTTTTTGGTCATTTCCGACCGTGGAAGAGGTTCATTCCCCACTATCCTGGCCAGCGCCTCGCTGGGTTTCATAGCCTTCATAAATGCTGCGTTAGGGGTTTTTTCTTTTGCAGTTTTTTTCTTCTTTTCTGCCATCATTCTTCTCCTTATGTTTACGGATCTATAGTCTTAATTCCTGAATCTCAGGATGCACACTTCTTAAAGTATACACTAATTTGCCAAATCCGGATATTCTTACCTTAAGCGGGTGGGATCCATTCGGTCCATGAGATGACGATTGTGCATCATACGGGTACAGGGTAATTACTGGGCCACCAGATCTACCCGGCGGTTTTTGGCCCGTCCTTCCTCGCTCTTGTTGGATGCCACCGGCGCCGCAGGACCTGCTCCGAAGGGGGTCAGGCGGACAGCGGCAATCCCGTGTTTGTTGACCAGGGCGGTGACCACTGCAGCAGACCGGGCCTGGGACAACTTGATGTTGGAATCGAAGCCGCCGACATTGTCGGTATGGCCGACCACGTAGAGCTTGAGCTTTTCATTGGTCTTGAGCAGCTTGACGATCTCACTGATGGCGGGTTCCGACTCCGGTTTGATCTCGGCCTTGCCGGTGTCGAAATAAATCCCGTACACAGCGGCCTTTCCGGTTTCCTCGATGCTGCCGGCCAGGCTTTCGGCATTGGCCACCACATCCTGGTTCATCAACTGTTTTTCAATGATATTTACCTGATACATGCCGTTGCTGGCTCCCTGTACCAACGCCCAGACTTCGGCATTATTTTTGACTACCTTCAGGGTAACGTAATAGATGCCGCCGTCTTCAAATTCATAAACGGTTGTGCCGCCGATGGCCTTGGCAGCATTCATATAGTTTCGGGTAACCTGCAGGCCGCTGGGAAGCTTTATACCCTCGTTGGCATAGTAGTCCACATGGTATTGACGCCCTTCCATTGCCTTGGTCTTGCCGGGACTTACCGGAAAGTCGTAGCGGTTAAAATCCAGTTCCTGATAATTGTAGATATAAAAACCGGGCATCCGGCTGAACAGGTCCGGGTCCTTGCTTCCGGCCATATCGTTGGGGTCGCCGGCCGCCAAAACCTGATGCAACGGAACTACGCACAAAACCAGAAGTATAATTCCTAAAATTCGTTTCATCATAAAGTCTCCTTTAAAATTTAGGTCGATATGAATGGATCAGATCAGATCATCCTCGTTTTTCAAGCACCAATATGCCGCTTGGGTTGTGAGTCTCTCCTTTCACTATTGATATCGATATTATAAGTCTTTTGGAACTTCTTCTGCAGGTACCGTTCATGGAGTGAATGAAAGGCTGAGAGCTTTTTCTTCTTCAGAATAGGTGAAAAGTGGCTTGACACAATTCATTTGACTCTTGACTTTCATAGAGCCATACAGTAATTTAAAAAAAGAGGCTGAGTCCTCGGTTGCGGAAACTTAACCAAAGGGCCTGTGGTTCATAAGAATCACAGGCCCGCTTCTTTTTTTCAGATACAACTATTTTCCGGGCAGCGCTCAAGTTCTATAACGAATGGAAAGGCCTTGCAGAAATTTCCTGAGAAACTGATCACCGCATTCTTTGTAGTTTTTATGCCCTTCTTTTCTAAATAATGCCGTGAGTTCAGATTTTGATAGGTCGACATCGGCCAGTTTTAAAATCGCGCGCATATCCTCTTCTTTCAACTCCAGGGCAATTCTCAGTTTTTTCAATACGGCATTATTTGTCAGCCGCGGGTCCGGTTTTCTCGTCTCACACGGCTTCGCTTCTTTCCTGCCTCTTCTCTGTAGAATTAACCCGTCCAGAAAATACCCCAAAACATCATCACGGCAAGCAACAAAGCCTTCATCGTCTTCCTTTTTAAGAAGGCCGGTCAACTTGGATTGTTCAATTTCATGATCAGTCAGTCTGAATAGTTCGAGCATTGCTGAATCGTTTAAATTCAGGGCGTACCGTAATTTTCGCAATACATCATTCTTATTCATTCTTAACTCCATGAAAATCGAATATTATCCTTTCGATTTTCATGGTACTTAAAATTTATATTATGACAATCAACATATGTTCACTTATGAAATCCCTTCCACAACCTTTATCTCTTCTTCCGTCAGCCCGTACAAGCAGCTTATAAGCTATCGGCTACGCTTGCGGATTACAGAACCCCGTCAAGCAATTGCTCCATACGATGCAGCAAATAAAAAGGAATTGAAAAAAGACTGAATTGTTTTTTATTCGGAGTGCGTATCTTTTCAATCTTCATCATTCCGGAATATATTCTGATTGCAAAATTATTGCTGCTTTCATCAATAAAATTAAGGAGAGACCTCAATGTTCCTGACTTGCCTGACTTCACTTCAACAGGAAAGAGCCTGTTGTGAAAACTTATCAGATAGTCTATCTCTGAAATAGAGCCCCTCTGCTCCCTGTACCAGTATGACAGGTTTATATTCTTCCCTGTTGCCAACGACCGCAGAGA